>JBGPLR010000323.1:0-4671 GCA_041486545.1 Terriglobia bacterium | reverse complement strand
GCCCCGGCCTCGTCGATCAGGTCAATGGCCTTGTCCGGCAGAAAGCGGTCCGGAATGTAGCGGTTCGAGTTATACACGGCGGAATAGAGCGATTCGTCCGTGTACGTGACCGCATGAAACTTTTCATAACGGTCCTTGATCCCGAACAGAACCTTGATGGCGTCGGTTTCATTCGGTGGCGGGACCTTGACGGCCTGAAAGCGCCGTTCGAGCGAGCGGTCCCGTTCAATCGACTTGCGGAATTCGGCCGGCGTGGTGGCCCCGATGCACTGAATCTCGCCGCGCGAAAGCGCCGGCTTCAGAATATTGGCGGCGTCGAGCGAACCCTCGGCCGAGCCCGCGCCCACCAGGGTGTGCAGCTCATCAATAAAGATGATGCTGTTCTGGTTTTCCATCAGTTCTTTCATGATGGTCTTGAGCCGCTCTTCGAATTGTCCGCGGTATTTCGTTCCAGCCACGATCAGGGAAAGATCGAGCGCCAGAATTCTCTTGTCCGCCAGGAAGGACGGAACTTCGCCGTCAGCGATGCGCTGGGCCAGGCCTTCCACAATCGCCGTCTTGCCCACGCCGGGTTCGCCGATGAGCACGGGATTGTTCTTGGTGCGCCGGCACAGGATCTGGACCACACGCTCCACTTCGCCTTCGCGGCCGACGAGCGGGTCCAGCTGGTTGTCCATGGCGGCCTGCGTCAGGTCGCGGGAAAATTCCGCCAGCAAAGATGATTCACGCGATTGTCCGCGCTGGGGCTGGGCTTTTTCCTGGGTGCTGCGCGCCAGTTCCTCGCGGATGGCGCTCAAGCGGAGTCCACGCTCGTGCAGGATCTCGGCGGCAAAGCACTTTTCTTCCCTGAGTAATCCCAGCAGCAGGTGTTCTGTGCCGATATGGTTGTGGCTGAGACGCTCCGCCTCCTCCGCCGCATAGGCCAGCACCCGCTTGCACTCGTTGCTTAAAGGAAGATCAACTGATGTGGAGACCTTCTCCCGGATCGTGGTGTGCCCTTCAATCTGCTTGCGGATTGATTCCACCGATGCGTGGGAGCGCAGAAAACGGTTCGTCAGTGCTTTATCTTCGCGCAGCAGACCCAGCAGCAGGTGCTCCGTCTCAATGTACGGAGAACCGAACTGGCTGGCCTCATACCGGGCAAAAAATATGACGCGCCGGGCTTTTTCTGTGTACCGCTCGAACATGTTCCCTCACCCCAGATGCCCCTGGTCACCTCTGCCTGAAGCATCTCTCTCTTCCCCCGGTACGAACCCCCGTACTCCCAGGAAGAAGCTTTCCGTCCGTACCTTTTCCCCCGTCACGGGGAGTAGTGCAGGCCGGACAAACTTTCCGTGTCTGCCTTTCTTTCTGCTCGGCAGACTAAACCCTAAAATTGTCCCCTCGCCCTATCTTAATTCTTTAACGGCGTTCTTCAAGCAGAACTGGGCGACACCTCCTCGACCCGGCCCTGATGCATCTTTAGTACACGGTCGCACCGGCGGGCGAACTCGAGGTTGTGGGTGACGATGAGGGAAGTGAGCCGGTACTCGCGATGCAACCGTTGCAGCAGACCGAAGACCAATTCGGCCGTGCGATTGTCGAGATCACCCGTGGGCTCATCGGCCATCAACAGCTTGGGTCCCGTTACCAGGGCCCTGGCCAAAGCCACCCGTTGCTGCTCGCCTCCGGAGAGTTCCCCGGCCCGATGATGGCTGCGGCTTTCCAGCCCAACTTCGCGCATCCATCCGCCGGCCTTTTCCATGGCCTCACGGTACCCGGTGCCTCTCATTAACAGCGGCATAGCAACGTTCTCCTGCGCCGTAAATTCCGGCAACAGGTAGTGAAACTGCCAGACAAAACCGAGCTCGCGGTTGCGAAAATCTGCCGCCGCATCTTCGCCCAGCTTCGTCACTGGAATCTGGGCGCAGTATACGTCACCGGCAGAAGCACGATCAAGAGTCCCTAAGATATGCAAAAGGCTACTCTTACCTGCGCCGGATTCGCCCACAATGGCAAACATTTCCCCCTTCCTCACCTGGAAGGACAAGTTTTCAAAGAGCACCAAATCCGTCTGTCCGGACTTGTAAACCTTCTTAAGTCCATCAACGCGAACCATTTCGGGCTGATCTTCCATTAGATGCACCGCCTTGCCTGATTGGTGCAACCGGTAGCTATCTGTTGCACTTTCGTTGCCGTTCGGCCTGCGAAAGTGCGTGTATCGTATGAACCCGGAACGTGGGTGCTAGACTCCATTATTTCCGGTACAAGTATCCTCAAGATTTCATTAATTTCCCTAATTCTTGATAAGACTCGAGAACTCTTAAGCAACAATGGTGCTCGCTGGTTGTCTGGCGCGCAATGGGGTTTATTACTCATAGCGTAATGCCTCCGCGGGCAAAACGCGCGCCGCTGACCAGGAGGGATATAGTGTGGCAACAAAGGACACCAGCAGCGCCACCGCCGCCACCAGCAGCCCGTGCGTCCATTGCGGCGCAAAGGGCACATGGTTGATGGAATAAACTTCCGGGTTGAGGGGAATAAACCGGTACTTAGCCCCCGCCAAGGACACGCCATATCCCACGATGAGCCCTAGGGCAGTGCCAATGAGTCCAATCAACACACCTTGAACAATAAAAATGCCGCGCACCTGCCGTCGCCGCGCCCCTATGGACATTAAGACTGCGATGTCCTTGGTCTTCTCCATCACCATCATGATCAGCGAGATCAGAATGTTCAGGGCTGCGACAAAAACGATCAGTCCGATGACCAGGAATGTCACAACCCCCTCCAGCCGCAGCGCGCGAAACAGCGCGCGGTTCTGCTCCATCCAGTTGGTGGCCATAAAACGCGGGCCGGCAACGGCTTGCAGTTCTTCACCCACTGAAGCCGCTTTGTACAGGTCGTCAATCTTGAACTCTATAACGGATATCACGTCGCCCAGCCCCCACAGCCGCTGCGCGTCGGCCAGACGGATGAATCCCCATGTATTGTCGTAGTTGTAGAAGCCGGAACTGAAGATCCCCACAACTTTGAACTTCTGATACTTGGGTATGGTTCCAAAGGGCGTGAGTTCGCCTTCCGGACTGATGACCTGAATGATGGAGCCCACAGTGGCCCCAATGGTCTCAGCCAGGTCCTTGCCTAGCACGATGGGCGGAAGTTCTTTGGGGACGATGCTGCAATTATTGTCATTTATTGGACAAGGCGGCGGAGCTGGGGCGGGATTGAGAGGTTCTGCTGAACCTATTCGTACTGATTTCAGTAGCTCGCTCACCCGATTTTCATATTCCGGGACTACACCTTTCAGAATCATCCCCGACGCATGCGCTCCTCGGCTGGCCAGCACTTCTTCGTACAACGCGGGCGACGCAGCCACCACGTGCGGCTGCTTTTCCATCTTGGCCATGACCTGTTGCCAATCCGGAATGCCAGGAAAAGCTTTGGCGCCTTGCAGGCCAACGTGCGCGGTGGAGCCCAGCAGTTGGTTCTGCATGTCGCGCTGGAAGCCGCCGTTGATGGAAAGCGCAATGATCAGACTGGCCACCCCCGCAGTCACTCCGACGATGGAAATCGCCGTGATCACGCCGATCACCGCCTGGCGGCGCTTGGCCCGCAGGTAACGCGCGGCGACGAACACTTCAAATTTCATGCGCCAACCCCGTTGCCCTGCGGCGTATTTCGCCGGTGCAAACCCGGCAACGCGAACAGCGGCACGCGCGTCTGGTAGTCGCGGTAACGCGCGCCGAATCTCGCCAGCAGTTCCCGTTCTTCCATGGCAATCATCGCGGGAAACGTAATCGCCAGGCTGATCGCCAGCAAAACAAAGTTGACCGTCAGCCCGCTACCCAAGGTCCAGGCGGCAAAGTTGGCCAGATGGGCGAGATAAATCGGATGGCGCATGGAGGCGTGCAGCCCGGTGGTCACCAGCTCCTGCTCGTGCTCTTGCGGACGCAACTCCGCTTCGCCCGATAGTTTGTGTCCGCCGAACTCAGAAAAAATTCTGCGGTAAGTCTGCGCGCCCAGGGCCAGCAGAAACAGCGCGGCGACCCACATCCATGGAGTCGAATAGATTCGCAAAGAATGCCAGGGCCAGGTGATCCAGGCTTCGGCTGCGATGATGGCCGCCCAGATAGGCAGCAGCGCCAGATACGGAGAGCGTTTCATTCGTCGCCAGCGCCCGGCAAAGGGATGGATGGCGAACCAGAACAGCGGAATGCTGCTATATACAACTCCCACCAACCAGGGGATGAGAAGCAGCTTGGCCTCCATGAGAGTGATTGTAACAGCGTGTGGCTTGGGGGCAGGCTCTTCTTTATTTAGCGTCATCCCGAAGGCCGTGAGCGAGCGCACGGTGTCTTCAGGGCGCGAGCAGGCCTGAGGGACCTTGTGTTTCCTGGGCGAACGCTAGGTCCCTCGCCTCTATTCGCACGCTGAAGAGAGCGCGTGCTCATTGACGAAGCTCGGGATGACGGTTATTTTGCTGACAACGTGAAACTCCGAACCAAGCAGCGCCGCGACAGAAAAACAAAGCCCCTCATCCGCTGCGTGATCTTCGACCTGGATGACACGCTCTACGACTGCCTGGGGCAGCGCGTGCGTCCGGCGCACCGTTGCGCCGCCCGGGCCATGGTCAAGGCCGGACTCAAAGCCACAGTGGAAGCCGCGTATTGCGCGCGCCTCCAGGCCTTT
>JBGPLR010000322.1:0-4704 GCA_041486545.1 Terriglobia bacterium | reverse complement strand
GTCATCGGCGCCGGCTCGCTGGGGCTGATGCTGATGCAGGTGGCCAAGCTCACCGGATGCAAGGTGATTGCCGTGGTCAAGCGCGATGAGCAGGTGCAATCAGCGCGCTACTTCGGCGCGAGTGACGTGGTCCAGACGACCAAGGTCAAAGACCCGGTGGATGCCATCATCAGCGCGACCGAAGGGCGGGGTTCAGATGTAGTCATTGAAGCCGTGGGACGTCCGCAGGCGTGGCAATGGTCGGTGGACATGGTGCGGCGCGGCGGCGTGGTGAATTTCTTTGGCGGATGCGCCACCGGCACCAAAGTGGAACTGGACACCAACCGCATGCACTATTCTGAGCTCACGCTCAAGGCCACGTTCCATCACACGCCGGAAACCGTGCGCAAAGCGTTCTCGCTCATTGCGGAAAAGAAAGTGAAGAGCACCGACTACGTTACCGGGGAAGCGCCGCTTTCCAAACTAAAGCAGGTCCTGCAGCAGATGCTGGACCGTGGGAGCCAGATCAAGACCGCCATCATTCCCGGTCACTGATCATGTCCGTTTCGCCTGCCAATTCTTCTCCCGTCCCGGCTACGGCCCTGGGATGGAACGCGCTGCCGGAGTCGTATCGCATTCCGGAAGCGGCGCCGTCGCTGGCCGACGCGCGCGCGTATTGCGAGCGCCTGGCCAAGACGCACTACGAGAATTTTTCCGTCGCCACATGGTTTCTCCCCGCGAAATTACGCCAGCATTTCTACAACGTTTACGCCTACTGCCGCATTTCAGACGATCTGGGCGATGAAGTGGGCGACGCGCAACAGTCGCTGGAACTGTTGGACTTGTGGGAAGAAGAGTTGAACGCGTGCTATGTCAGCGCACCGCGGCATCCGGTGTTTGTTGCTCTCGCTGAAACAGTAAAGCAATGCGGAATTCCCAAACATGAATTTGCCGATCTGCTGATTGCCTTCCGCCGGGACCAGACGATCACCCGCTTTCCGACGTTTGACGATGTCCTCGCCTACTGCAAGTACTCCGCGAATCCCGTCGGTCACCTGGTCTTGTATCTCTGCGGTTACAGTGACGCCGAGCGCCAGCAGCTTTCTGATTACACCTGCACCGCGCTGCAACTCGCCAACTTCTGGCAGGACGTGACCGTAGACTACGGCAAAGGACGCATTTACCTGCCACTCGACAGCCTGCGGCGCTTCGGGGTTTCTGAAAACGACATCGCGCAGCGCCGGGCGACGCCGCAATTCATCGAGCTGATGAAGTTTGAAGTCCAGCGGGCGCGCGAGTGGTTTGAGCGCGGGCTGCCGCTGATCAAGATGGTCAACAAGGAACTGGCCGTTGACCTGGAACTGTTCAGCCGCGGCGGACAGGAGATCCTGAACGCCATTGAACGCCAGGGATATGACGTGCTCGTCCGGCGGCCGGTGATTTCAAAATCGCGCAAGCTCCTGCTGGTGGCGCGCGCCGCGGCAGGCAAGCTACTGTGACCCACGACCAAATCACGCACGCTTATGCGGTCTGCAAAGGCGTGGCCCGGCGCGAAGCCAAGAACTTCTATTACGGCTTTCGAGTCCTGCCCACGGACAAGCGCAACGCATTCTGCGCAGTGTACGCGTTCATGCGCCACGCCGACGATATTGCCGACGATCCCACAATGGAAGTCGCGCAGAAACGGCAGAAGCTGAACGAGTGGCTGGACGCCGCGCGCCAGGTGTTTGCCGGCCGTCCTACGGACGATCCGGTGCTGATGGCGGTGGCCGACGCGCAACAGAAATTCAAAATCCCGCAAGAGCTGTTCGAAAAACTGGTGTACGGCACCGGTATGGACCTGGATATCCCTCCGCCCTCGGGCGATACGCCGGCGGTCTTGTGCGATACGTTCGACGACCTCAAGCAATACTGCTACTACGTGGCTTCTGTAGTGGGGCTGGTGTGCATCCACATCTTCGGCTATGAAGAAGGCAAGGCTGAGTTTCTGGCAGAAGACTGCGGGCTGGCCTTCCAGTTGACCAACATTCTTCGCGACGTGAAGGAAGACTCCGCAATGGGACGGATTTATTTTCCCCAGGAAGACCTGGCGCGCTTCAATCTGACCGCAGCCAACTTTTCCAAAGCAGCATTGGCTGACCCAGCGCAGGCCCAGCAGTTGCGTGCGCTGCTGGAATACCAGGCGGAGCGGGCGCGCCGGTATTATGAGTCGGCCAAGTGGCTCATGGAACTAATCCATGAAGACAGCCGTGGAGGCCTGTGGGTGCTGGTGGAAATCTACAGCCGGCTGCTCAAGAAAATCACTGAGCGCAACTATGATGTCTTCACCGAGCGCGTGAGCCTGAGCCTGTGGGAAAAGATGACGGTGCTGGCCCGCGGCTTCATGCTGCGCATCGCATGATAAACACGGCGAAGCCGGTTCACGAGCTGAGATGGGTTGCTCCAGTCGCAATAGGCGGAGATCCGACGGCGGTGTGGAGCGAAGCGACATCATGCAACAGGTAGCGATCATCGGGGGCGGCCTGGCCGGGCTGGCCGCGGGCTGCGCTCTGGCCGATGCCGGACTGAAAGTCACGTTGTTCGAACGCCGGCCTTACGTCGGCGGACGCGCTTCTTCTTACGAGCACCCCGGCACCGGCGAAGTGGTGGACAACTGCCAGCACGTCCTGTTTGGCTGCTGCACCAACCTGATTCATTTCTATGAGACGCTGGGTGTCGCCGGCAAGATTGGCTGGTCCAGCGAGATCAACTTCGTCGAGCCGGGAGGGCGCATCACGAAATTTGCGCCCAGCGTGCTTCCCGCGCCGCTGCACAATGTGCCGGCATTTATCAGCTCGCCGCTGTTTTCCCTGCAGGATAAGCTGGCAATCGCGCGTGGATTGACGGCGATGCTCAAAGGCCTGCCCCAGGATTCGAATGAAGATTTTCTGTCGTGGCTGCGCCGCTACCAGCAGACGCCGCAGGCCATCAAGCGCTTCTGGGAGCCGGTGCTGGTCAGCGCGCTCACGGAGGACTTGGATCGAATCTCAGTGCGCTACGCGACGAAAGTCTTTCGCGAACTGTTCCTGGTCTCCGCCGAAGGAGGAAAGATGGGCGTGCCTGCCATCCCGCTTTCTGACTTGTATGCGGCGGCAGTGAACTACATACGCAGCCGCGGCGGGGAAGTGCTGCTGCGGACCACGGTGACCGGCTTCTCTCCGTCGGAAAGCGGCGTGACTGTCACCAGCAACGCCGGCGACCAGAAGTTCGACTTCGCCGTGCTGGCCGCGCCGTTTCAATCCGCCGCAGGCCTTCTTCCCGCCGACCCGACGGGCGAGGACTTGAGGGCCAGGCTACAGCACTTTGAGCCCACGCCGATCACCGGCATTCATCTGTGGTTTGACCGCGAGATCACTCCCCTGCCGCATGCCGCGCTCATGGACCGGACCATCCAATGGATGTATCAGAAGTCCAAGCTGCAGGAGAACCGTGAAGGCCCGGGCAGCTACCTGGAACTGGTGGTAAGCGCGTCCAAGCAACTGGTGCCCAAGTCGCGGGAGGAAATCCTGGATTTGGCGTTGCGCGAACTGGCGGAATTCTTTCCGGCGGCGAAAGACGCTAAAGTCGAGAAGGCCGCAGTGATCAAAGAAGTTTATGCGGCGTACGCGATCCTGCCTGGGTTGGATGAATTTCGTCCCGGTGCGGTTACCGGCTGGCCGCGCGTGTTCCTGGCGGGCGATTGGACGGCCACCGGCTGGCCCGCAACCATGGAAGGCGCCGTGCGCAGCGGTTATATGGCGGCGGAAGAAGTGACCGCGTCATTCGGGCAACGGCAGAGGTTTCTCGTCGCGGACATGCCGAAGACGGGGTTGATGAAGCTGCTGGGATAAGGCTGAACCACTAAGGACACGAAGGGCAGGTGCGTGTGTCGCCCCGCTGGGGCTTTTGATCTTTTTTGCAACCTTACCCAGCGCTTACGCGCTGGGCTACCGTTATTTCGCGCCTGCGGCGCTGGACGTTTCGTCGAAGGCGGGCTCTCGTAAGTCCGTTCGAGTTTGTACACAGGCCTAGAAGCTCATCCTCACCGCAAACTGAATTTGCCGCGGATTGAAGACCGCGCGCGGCGTCCCGTATGTGGGATTGGGCGAGCCTTCCAGGAAATGCTGCGTGGGCGAACAGCCTTGCGCCGTGGCGTTGAAGTTGCAGAAGTCAGCCGCGCCGTACACCGTGTTGAAGAAGCGCACGTTCACGGTGTTGAAGAGATTGAACGCTTCAGCAATGGCTTCAACGCTGAGCTTCTCCGTTGCTTTGAAGGTACGGGCGGCGCGCAGATCAATGGTCTGGTAGGTGTCGCCCTTGAACGTGTTACGCGGCTCAATGCCCACGCGGTCGTTGTTGCCAAAGATGTCTCCGTTGGCGTCAAAGCCGGCAAACTTGCTGAAGTAGTTGGGCGACTGCAGCGTAACGATGGTCCCCAGGCGGAAGTTGTTCACCCAGGTATTCATGTGCGTGGGACCTTCCACGGTGGCGTTGAGCACAAAGCGCTGGCCTACGCTATCAGACGACAAGGCGCGCTCGGCTTTCAGGTTCTTGCTGTCCTGCGGGATGAGTACAAAGCTGGGGTTGGGACCGTCATCAATTCCTTTTGACCAGGTATAACTCAGGCCGGTGCTGAAGTGGTGGCTCATGCGCTTGTTCAAGTTGACCAGCAAGCCGTTCCACTCAGAGTTCCACTTAGACGCCGCT
>JBGPLR010000321.1:0-4710 GCA_041486545.1 Terriglobia bacterium | reverse complement strand
TGGCCGAATCGCTGGGGCGTTCCAGAGTAATTGGATGGACCGGATCGCCGGCCTTCAATCCTGCCGCACAGCTGGCCAGCGCAGGGACGCAAACCAAGAACAACATTGTCCGGATTCTGCTGCGTGTCATCTCAATCTCGGCGTCAATCCGACTACAAATTTAGATGCACCGCTGGTCATTGCCGCGGCCCAGCGCCTTCGCGCGCGCTCGCGCCATTGTACCCGCAAAGGACGCCCCAAGCCGCGCGGTCCGACTGGCTGATTGCTTGGTTCAAAAGTTTTCTTCGTAGACGATTTGCTTCAGCGTGTTCTTGCAGGGGACACCGCGGGTTTGCGTAATCCCAGCGCCGCAGGCGCGGTACAAGGGTAACCCAGCGTGAAAGCGCTGGGTACACGAGTCGTCAGAATGGAAAGCCCCATCGGGGCGATACAATTAAAAGAGCCCCAGGGCGGACGATCTCTCCTAAAATTGCCTTCGCCCGCCCCGTGTTCAATCGCATCTACCGACGGTCACAGATTCTTTACGCCACTTTGATGGCCGGTTTCTTGATCTGCGGGGTCCTGACGATCATCACCGAGCACTTGGCATGACGCGCCACCGACTCCGCCACGCTGCCCAGCAGGAATTTCTCCACGCCTCTCTTGCCATGCGATCCCAGCACGATCAGGTCGGCCTTCCACTCCTCGGCCGTGCCCACAATACCCGTACGGACCTCTTCGTCCACAATGCGGGTCTCCGCTTTGAATCCTGCGCCGCGCAGAATGGCAACCGCCTTGCCCAGCGAGACTTCCGCCAGCTTGGCCAGTTCTTTCCGTCTCTCCGCCATCTCCGGGACCCAGCCCGCTGCCATTTCCGGCGGCGTCGAATAGACCAGCGGCTCAATCACTTCCAGCACAAGCACTTCAGTCTCTTGCGGCCGGAATTGTAAGGCCAGGGCCTGCGCCGCGGCTTCTGAGAATGTGGAACCATCTGTTGCCAGAAGGATTTTCATATCGTCCTCCTATTAATCCAGTTAAATTCTCTCTCCGCAGCATGGTTGATTACGGTGACCCCCGTCACAATGCGGGATCAAAATCCGGCAATCTCAGATCGACCCAACGAGCAGATACTAGCTCAAGCCACCGGCAGCGCAGCCCGCGCTTTGCTCCGTGCGCCGCGCCAATACAGCACAAGGCCAATCGCAAGGGCCACCACGCAGGCGCCTATCAGTTTGGCTTCAAAAAGCCATTTGTTCGATTCGCCGGGCGGGATCATCGCCAGGATGATCGAAAGCAACGTCACGGTAAACCCCAGCAGTCCCGCGATCCACACTCCCGGTTTCCCGCCCGGAACCAGCACCGCCTGGGAGTTTTCGTTGCGGTCCTGGCGGTAGGCGAGTTTGATGACTGAGGCATACATATAGAGGAAGGGAATGAAGTACAGGATCACGGCCGCGTCCACCAGCAGCAGGTAAGTATCCAGCCAACTGGACTTGTATTGTGAAACAGCAAGGATGATCCCTGAAAGACCCGCCTGAATCAGAATGGCAATGTATGGCGTCTTCCACCGCGGATGGATCTTGCCGAAGTAAGACGGCAGGTAGTGGTCGATCCCGGCGACAAACGGTACGCGCGCCACGCCGGCAACTGTTGCTCCAACGCCCCCGGCATTGCCCACGGTCACGAGCAACGCAGCAACCACCCCGAACCACGCAAGCCCCAGCGATCCGGCCCCGGTGCTGATGGCTTGAAAAACTCCGGAGCGCACGTCCACTCCTGCGGCGGGAAGAATTACCAGCAGCGCCACGGTGCCGACGATGTAAATCGCCGCGATCAGCGCCGCAGACGCGTAGATGGCCCGGGGAAACGTCTTTCGCGGTTCATGGATTTCTTCGCTCATGGCGCACACCAGTTCCATCCCGGTAAAGGCAAAAGCAATCTGCGACCAGAAGTTGAGAGTGTCCAGGTTGACGGTTGGCATCACGGCCTGCCATGAAAAATGGGTCGCGCTGCCGCGGTGGAAGCCCAGATATGCGCCTACGCCGATCAGCATCAGTAGCGGAAGATAGGTTGCGACGCCGCCGGCGTTCTGCAGCCACTTTCCGATGTCCAACCAAATAATATTCAACACCACTGCTACCGCCAGCAGGCCCATGGAAGACCACAGCAGATAATGAGGATCTTTCGCTAAAGACCAGTATTTCGGTCCGCCGATATAGACCGACATGGCCACACTCGCCGTCAGCAGCCCAGGAAAATAAAAAACGGTGTACGCCCAGTACGCCCACCCTGCTACAAAGCCGTGAAAATCCCCGAACGCCTCTTTGCTCCATACATACAGACCACCCTCTGCGGGATAGCGCGTGGAAAGCTCAATAATGATGAGCGCGGTGGGCAAGAAAAAGAGCAGCGCGGCCAGCACCCACAGGCTGACGGAAGACGTGCCGTTGTGCGCCGCGGCGGCGATCCATCGCGGACCCAGCACGGCGGCAATGTTGAACAGCAGCACGTCTTTGAAGCCCATGGCGCGTCGCAGTTGCGATTTTTGGTTGCCGTTTTCCATTTCCGCGTTGCTTCCTCCAGGCTGCTTCCAGTCTCGTGGTTCAAAGATCGTCGGCTTCGGGGTATTACACACTGAAAGCTTCAGATTCGCCAAACAAAACTGTCCTTAGCCGGCCCAGCCGCATCCGCGCAAATCCGCGTTCATCCGCGGTAGGGTTTACTTCTTTGTCATACCCGTAATCTCGCCACTCGCAATTTGACATCCCTGCCGCACCGCTTTACTTTGCTTGATGCGCAAACTAGTAGTTTCAGGAGGCAGGAATGCGGCGGTCTCTGGGAGTTTTCTCCTTCTTACTCTTAGCAATTTTGTTGGCGGCGTCCAGCGGCCTGGCCCAGGACGTGGCGTCGTTTGAAAAGCGGACCACGGTCAAGGTCCTCAAGAACGGGTTGACGGTCATTCTGTGCGAGCGTCCGGAAGCCCCAGTGTTCTCTTTCTTCACCATCGTGGACGCCGGCGCCGTGCAGGACCCGCAAGGCCAGTCCGGCATGGCCCACATGTTTGAACATGAGGCCTTCAAGGGTACGGACCGCATCGGCACCACCGATTACGCCAAGGAAAAGGTCGCGCTGGCCAAGGTCGATCAGGCCTGGGCCGCTTATGACCGCGAGGACCGCCGCGAGAACGGCCGCGATCCCAAGAAAGTCGCCGACCTGAAAGCGGCCTTCGACAAAGCCAATGAAGAGGCCAACAAGTTCGTCATCAAAAACCGCTTTGGAGAAATCATTGACCGCGAGGGCGGCGTGGGCCTGAACGCCAGCACCAGCATGGACAGCACCCAGTACTTTTATTCCTTCCCCGCCAACCGGCTGGAGGTCTGGGCCTATCTGGAATCGTCGCGCTACCAGCATGGCGTGCTGCGTGAATTCTATAAAGAGCGTGATGTGGTGCATGAAGAACGCCGCTTGCGCACGGACAGCAATCCCATCGGCAAGATGATTGAGCAATACCTGGCCACCGCCTACACCGCTCACCCTTACGGGCGCTCCGGCGTGGGTTGGCCGTCTGAACTCGACCATCTCACCGCCACTGAAGCCGCCAAGTTCTACAAAAAATATTACGTTCCTTCCAACACGGTCATTGCCCTGGTGGGCGCGCTCAAGCCGGAGCAGGTGTTTCCCATCGTGGAAAAATATTTCGGCCCGATTCCCTATGCCCCCAAGCCTGAACCCCTCACCACCATTGAGCCCGACCAGTTTGCCGAACGCACCATCACCATGGTGGACAAGTCCCAGCCTTTCTACATTGAGGGCTATCACCGGCCCAGCTACAAAGACCCTGACGACGCCGTTTATGACGTAATTTCTGATGTGGTTTCCGAAGGCCGCACCTCTCGTCTTTACCGCTCTTTAGTGCGCGATAAGAAGATCGCGGCTTTTGCCGCCGGTTTCTCCGGCTTTCCCGGCAACAAATATCCCGGACTTTTCAGCTTTTTCGCCGTTCCGCTTCCTGGCCACACCCCGCAGGAAATGGGACAGGCCATCCGCGAGCAGGTGGACCGGCTCAAGAATGAAGACGTGGGTGACGACGAGCTGCAGATGGTCAAGACCCGCGCCAAGGCCAACCTGCTGCGCCAACTGGCCAACAATCAAGGGCTGGCCATCCAACTGGCGGAAAACCAGCTGCGTTATGGCGACTGGCGCGAGCTCTTCCGCAGTGTGGACAAGATTGACAAAGTCACTAAGGCGGACATCCGCCGCGTGGCCAACAAAGCCTTCGTTGACGCCAACCGCACCGTGGCCATGATTGAGAATGAATCGGCGCATGCCAAAACTGCTGCCGCAGACGCCGCCCAGAAGCAGAAGGAGACGCACTAATGCTCAGCCGCAAAATTCTCCGCGAAAAGTTCTTGCCCGCGCTTCTTCTTTCTGCCGCGTGCATTCTGGGCGCTGGGACCGGTTCCGCCCAGACAGCTCCGCCGGCTAAGGCCAAGGCCCCCGCCGCGGGGACCAAGGCGGCGCCACCCGCCTTGAAAAAATCGGCGCAACAGGATCTGGCTGCCGGTGACTTGGCGGCCATCAAAAAACCGCCGCTGCCGCCGTTCCATCCGCCGCAGCCCAAGCGCGTCCAGTTGTCCAACGGCATGGTGATCTTCCTGCAGGAAGACCACGAGCTCCCACTGATGGAAGGCACAGCTTTTATTCGCGGCGGAAGCAAGAGCGAACCGGAAG
>JBGPLR010000320.1:0-4744 GCA_041486545.1 Terriglobia bacterium | reverse complement strand
CGCCCTGGAACTGGCCCGCAAGAACACCAACGGCAAAAGGGACGCCGCCCTGGACCGCATTGAGCAGGAAACCGAACGCGTGAACCAGATGGTGGGACAGTTGCTGACCATCACCCGCCTGGAAAGCGGCACGGAACGCGTTCCGCCGGAGACGGTGGCGCTGGATGAAATCGTGGAACAGGTGGTGGACGACGCGAACTTTGAAGCCAACGCCGAGCACAAACAGGTGACGGCCACGCAGATGCAACCCTGCAGCCTGCGCGGGTCCATGGAGCTTTTGCGCAGCGGCGTGGAAAACGTAGTGCGTAACGCCGTGCGGTACACGGCGGATAACACAGCGGTGGAAGTCACGCTGCGCGTGCGCATGGGGACGGCGGTGCTCACGGTTCGCGACCACGGTCCGGGCGTTCCTGAAGGCGAATTGCAACACATTTTTGAACCGTTTTACCGCGTCAGCGAGGCGCGCGAGCGCTCCAGCGGCGGCGTGGGACTGGGGCTGTCTATTGCCGACCGCACCATCAAGCTGCACCGCGGTTCTGTCCGGGCTGAGAACCTGGCGGACGGACTCCTGGTGACCATCGAGTTGCCGCTTTTGCCTGTGCCGTCTTCTGCGCCGCAACAGCCTCCGCTCAATCCCGCGACGGAGAAAATGCCGGTGTGAGACGGTGGGTTTGTTGGCCCTTCTGTAAGAATCCCAGCTTTTAAAAATTACAAATGATGTCGTGAAGGACTCGCGGTTGAGATTCGCACCCTGGGGGAGCGAAACGTAGCAACTTCCGGTGAATCTCACAAAGAACTTCTTGAATGGCTGTGAGGTCAAGACCACTGCAAGCGAACCCTTCGTTCAACCCTCCGAATACCTGGTTCCGTTTCGCTCCCATCAGAGTGAGAGAGAAAAGAATGAATTACCAGTAAGACGAAACTAAGGCCCGGAAGATAGCAGAATATTTGTTAATAAATGTTGCTGGGTAAGGGAACCAAATTATTTCTCGCGCGTATTGTTAACCAGATGCGCAAAGTGCCGTCAAAGCTAGCAGAACGGCAAATCATCTGGAGACTATTATGGATCCCAAGTGGAACTCGATCGTTGACCATATCGCAGTGCGAATCGGAATGCTAATCGTTGGGTTTGGTGTGTGGCTCGCCGTGAGCTATGGCTTGTTGTCGGCTTAACGCCGTCAGCGTAACGCTGGCCACTTGACACCGCCTTCGCTTAACGTTGTTTTGGCTTAACCCGGTATTACGAGAAGCTTCCCGCCAGATGTTCTTGCGTGGGAAGTTTCAGGCGCGAACCGCAACCCCTTCCACCGCTTTTCCTGAACCGTAGCGTGCGTCCACGTATTCGTTCAGGATCTCAATAAACTCGGCGACAATCCGGTCGCCCTTCAGCGTGGTCATCAGCCTTCCGTCAACAAACACCGGCGCTTTGGGTTCTTCAAAAGTGCCGGGGAGGGAGATCCCAATGTTGGCGTGTTTGGATTCACCCGGCCCGTTGACCACGCAACCCATCACTGCCAGCTTGAGCTCTTCCACGCCGGGATATTTTTCTTTCCACAGCGGCATGCTCTCGCGCAGGTAAGTCTGGATCTGCTCGGCCAATTCCTGGAAGAAAGTGCTGGTGGTGCGTCCGCAGCCCGGGCATGCGGTGACCTGCGGCGTGAAACTCCTCATCCCCAGCGATTGCAGAATCTGCTGCGCGACCAAGACTTCTTCCGCGCGGCTGCCGCCCGGCGCCGGCGTAAGCGACACGCGGATGGTATCGCCAATGCCTTCCTGCAACAGCACAGCCAGCCCTGCGGTGCTGCCGACGATGCCGCGGGCGCCCATGCCGGCTTCGGTGAGACCAAGATGCAGCGGATAGTCGCAACGGCCGGCCAGGTTGCGATAGACGTCAATCAGGTCCTGCACGCCGCTCACTTTGGCGCTGAGCAGGATATGGTCATGCGGCAGGCCGGTCTCTTCGGCGATTTCGGCGGAGCGCAACGCGCTCACCACCATGGCCTCCATGGTCACTTCGCGAGCATCCTTGGGTTCCGACGCCCGGGAATTTTCGTCCATCATGCGGGTGAGAAGTTGCTGGTCCAGCGATCCCCAGTTCACGCCGATGCGCACCGGCTTCTTGTTGGCGATGGCCACTTCCACCATGGCGCGAAAATTGTTGTCGTCTTTGCGGCCCACGCTCACGTTGCCGGGATTGATGCGGTACTTGGCCAGCGCCTGCGCGCAGTCGGGATACTTGGTCAGCAGCAGGTGGCCGTTGTAATGGAAGTCGCCGATGATGGGCACGTGGATATTCTGTTTGTCCAGGCCTTCCACAATGGCCGGCAGGGCCTTGGCTGCAGCGTCATTGTTCACCGTCACGCGGACCAGCTCTGACCCGGCGCGCGCCAGTTGCGCCACCTGCAAAATGGTGCCAGGGACGTCGGCCGTGTCCGTGTTGGTCATGGACTGGACGACGACGGGAACGTCACCGCCTACGCGGACGTTGCCAATGGTGGCGACAATGCTTTTTCTGCGATGGATAGAAGCCATTAATTTTAAGTTTAACACGCGGCTCTTATCTGCGAACGCCCTGGAAATTCCGTTCTAGCTTGGTCCGAAGAGTTGAGCAAGATAAGCCTCTGAGACGCCAAATCGGTCTCGATATGGCAGAATGATTTGTTTAATCTCGAGGGAAACTTCCTTACACAACGTGGCAGTGAGGCGCACAGACTCAAAGAAGTCCTCAAAATGCCACACTTGATGATCTGAGGAACTTTGAAGGAATTCCGCTTCACGTTTAATCGCTGCCAGAAAGGTTTTGCACAGGCGACTTTCGCCAGCCTTCAAGTCATCTGAAATCATTCGGTAGAGGTGGCCAAATGTGCCGCGATCATATTCTCCCTCAGGCACGTGCCTTAGGTAGGGCAGTACATCTTGCATCTTGACATCTTCCTTAAGTGCCTTTCCAATCGTCCAAACCATGGACGAACGCAAGCTGGCCCTGCCGTTTGTAATAGTTCCAGTAAGAAACGACTGAAGTTTTACCGCATCGAATGGGCCCAGGTCTTGAAATTGCGCGCTGCGGAACACTGCGAAGTACAGCATGAGAGCCGCCGCGTCTTCGCGCCCATCCTTGTCAACTCTTTCGGCAAGAATCTGGACAATGTCCAGCGCCTCTTGGTCGGAAACGTCCCGCAAATTAGGGAATACCCACGCCAGTCTGTCGATAACTTCATTGCTAGAGTCTCGCAACATCGCAAGAGTCAAGCCCCGTATCCGATCTCCGATCTCCCTGCTCATGAACGCGCTTCCATCTTTATTTTTGCTCCTTCTTCTCGCGGCCAGTTCGCAAAGTGGAATTGGAACGTGCGAACGGACCCCTTCGTCGGAATCGTGAGCGTATTGTTCAAGAATATCCAGCAGCTCGGGGTAGTATTCCGGGTGATTCTTAGCGACTAGCTTTTGAATTGGCCAACACAAGAGCGTCCTTATGTTCGCGTGTTCGTTGGAACGCAGCTGTCGAATGACCCATAAGGCATTTTCGAGTTCATCGCGTTCCAGCAAGGCTTCCGAGATTGGAATCAAGGAATATGCACCATCATTACTCAACCAACTGGTAGAGCTGGAAACTGTCGCTAGTTTTTTCACGATGTTGAAGGCATGTGGATCGCGGTCCCTCAAGCGAGCCTCGACGAGTCGTAGAAAAAACCGATCATTGAGGTCGTTTTCTGAGGTAAGTTCCTTTTCGACCCGAATGTACACAGAACGATCAACAACTCGGTGAGTATGGCCGGGGCTCGATTCAAAATAAACTTCATCGATGTTGCCATACGTTTCGAAGTCGAAGCGGCTGCACGCCGTCAACAGCGAAGTGGGATCAACCAACGGGTTCCAGTTGATGATCAACAGCACGCGACGACAACCGGTTAACGCGAGTTGCTTGTTCTTCTTTTCGATGTTGTCATCTAGACAAGCTTTTGCCATCGTGACGGGATCATAGAAGCTTGCTCCTCCTAGCGATGAAAATACCACTCCCTTGAGCTCGGGAATCTGACTGATGGTGTACCCGTCATACTCAAACTGCTTTGTGCCAGCATGAAGACTGATTTGTTGTGCAAGTTTCCGAGCAGCAACTCGAGCGAATGCGCTTCTTTTGGTCTTACTAACAGTAAACTTTGGCACTCGGACAAGGTATCCGCTGATGCCTAGCTCTTCGAGTTCGATTTTAAGAAAACGCACTATATCTCCCCAAGTGCTGTCTTGTTTGAGTTCGTACTCCGCCGGAGTAAGCCGGAAGATTTCCAGGGCAATTGCTGGGGAGCCTTCGCCTACCGTAGTGAGCAAATAATCAAAATTCGGGCCGTCAGGGGAGCTAACGGGGACATCCTCGGACGCGGTGTCGTAAGTGACATGCTCATTTTCAACAAGATATTCGAGAAAACGGTCGCGAGCTTCGTCTTCCCAGAGTTGTTTTGCCATAAAGTTGCTGGCTAGATGTCCGCTAGCCCAGAAGTATTCTACCTTCAAGAAAATCGACCATGCTCAAAAGATCGTTGCGCTCCGACACGCTGCGCGCGGGCCTGCGGCAGCGCGGAAGGGAATCATTTTGTTTGCTTACATGGCACTTATCCCTCATCCCGCCAAGGCGGGACTCGGGCACGTGCCGGGCTACAGATTGTTCCGTCCCGCTGGCGCGGGACTGTGATGTTGGTGTCGCGAGCAGCTTCGTTGATTCGGCGGGTAAAGGGGGCGCAGGCGAGGG
>JBGPLR010000319.1:0-4780 GCA_041486545.1 Terriglobia bacterium | reverse complement strand
TACAGTATCTTTTTTCCAAACGCTGACAACGCCAGTTCCACAGCCAGGTCGGCGGTGCGATTGTGTTCGTCAATCACCGGGTTGACCTCGACGATTTCAAAGCTGACCATGCGGCCGTGGTCGGCGATGATCTCCATGGCCAGGTGGGCCTCGCGATAGCTGGCCCCGCCGCGCACCGGAGTGCCCACGCCGGGCGCGTCTTCAGGATCAATCCAGTCCATGTCCAGCGATACGTGATAGCCGGCGGTGCCGCGTCCGGCCACGCGCAGAGCTTCTTCGGTCACCGTGCGCATGCCGCGCTCGTCAATGTCGCGCATGGTATAGACCTCAACGCCGGTCTTCTTGATGTTTTCTTTTTCGCGGGCGTCAATGTCGCGCACGCCGATGAGCACGCAGTTTTCCGGCTGCACTTTGGGCGAGAACCCGCAGATGTTGCCCAGATCGCTGGGGCCCAGCCCGAGAATGGCCGCCAGCGGCATGCCGTGGACGTTGCCGCTGGGCGAGGTCTCCGGCGTGTTGATGTCGGCGTGGGCGTCAATCCAGATCAGGCCGATCTTCTGGTTGGTGCGGCGGTAAAACTCCGCCACGCCGGCCACCGTACCGGCGGCCATGGAGTGGTCGCCACCCAGGCTGAGGGGAAATTTTCCCGCTTCCAAAGTCTTGGCCACCATGTCCGCATGTTTGGTGCAGGTGGCGGTGATTTCTTTCAGGTATTTGGCGTGGGGATCGCCTTCTTTCTTCTGTTCGGCGATGGCCACGGCCACGTTGCCGCCATCTTCAACGATATGCCCCAGGGCTTCCAGGCGCGCTTCCAGTCCGGCGACGCGCACGGCGGAAGGGCCCATGTCCACGCCGCGGCGGGAGGCGCCCAGGTCCAGCGGGACGCCCAAAATGCGGATCTTCTTGGGCGTGATGTTGTCCCCCATTACGGGCCTGGCGGTCTCAGTCTTGTTAGCGGTTGGCGTTGTCATTTCCGGCATAAATTTGTCGCCTGTGTCTTCGTTTCTTTGTTCTGCCCCTAAAGCGTGTTTCATAAATGTTGCCTATCAGGGTCGAATCCTTACGAACTCGTCATTCCGAACCCCGTCAGCGAGGGCGCGCTTGTATCAGCGCCCGAGTAGGGGTGAGGGACCTTGCGTTGCGATGCAAAGAAAGCACAAGGTCCCTCGGGCCTGCTCGCACAATGAAGAAAGCCTGTGCTCGCTCACGGCCCTCGGGATGACGGTACTCTTAACGTCCACGTCCGGCCTCCGAGTGGCATTCATGAAACAGGCCTTAGGGATAAATTCGCGTCAGCGTACGGGCGAAAGGAATGGTTTCGCGCACGTGTTCCAGGCCGCAGATCCATGTGACGGCGCGCTCAATGCCCATGCCGAATCCGGAGTGCGGCACGCCGCCGTATTTGCGCAGGTCCAGATACCATTTGAAAGATTCTTCCGGCAGGTTGTGTTCCTGGATCCGCTTGCGCAGAAGCTCGTAGTCGCCAATGCGCTGCGAGCCGCCGATGATCTCGCCGTAACCTTCCGGCGCCAGCACGTCCACACACAAGGCCAGCTCAGGACGCTGCGGATCAGGCTCCATATAAAAAGCTTTTACCTGTGTGGGATAGCGATGCACCATCACCGGCTTGTCAAATTGTGAAGACAGGTACGTTTCGTCAGGCGAGCCAAAGTCGCCGCCCCACTCAAACTTGTGCTCCACCAGACCTTTAGCGTGGCCTTCCTGCAGCATTTTGACGGCTTCGTCATAGGTGATGCGGGGAAAAGGCGGTTTGATGTTTTCCAGCTTCGCCGGGTCGCGGCCAACGGTTTTTAATTCGTCAGGGCGATGCGCGAGCACGCTCTGCACCAGATGGCTGATGAAATTCTCCGCCAGCTCCATGAGGTCATCCAGTTCGAAGTAGGCGACCTCCGGCTCCACCATCCAGAACTCGGTGAGATGGCGGCGGGTCTTGGATTTTTCCGCGCGGAAAGTTGGACCGAACGAGTACACCTTGCCCAGCGCCATGGCCAAAGCCTCAATGTAAAGCTGGCCGGACTGCGTGAGGAACGCGTCCTCTTCAAAATACTTCACCGGAAACAGCGTGGAGGTGCCTTCACAAGCGGCCGGCGTGAGGATGGGCGGATCGGTGAGGGTGTAGCCGCGGTCGTCAAAGAACGCGCGTGCGGCACGGATGATCTCCGCCCGAATGCGCAGAATAGCAGCCTGCCGGGGCGTCCGCACCCAGAGATGGCGGTTTTCCATGAGGAAATCAATGCCATGCTCCTTGCGCGCGATGGGAAACGGATCGTCCTCCGGGACGCGCTGGATGACCTTCACGCCGATGACGTCAAGCTCAAAGCCGCCGGGAGCGCGCTTGTCGGCGCGCACTTTGCCGGTGACGATGACGCTGGATTCGTCAGTGAGGGCATGCAGCGTGTCAAAAACCTCGGGCGCGACCTGGTTCTTGGGGACCACGCCCTGGACCACGCCGGTGCCGTCACGGAAGATGGGGAAGATGAGCTTGCCGCTTTCGCGCTTGTTGTACAGCCATCCGCGCAGGGTGACGGTCTGGCCGTCATGCTTGCCAAGTTCGGCGATGGTGGTGATGGGTGCCTGTGTGCTCATAGTCATCGATGAGTTTCCAAATCCAAAATTGCCAGAAATGCCAAAATTGCCAAAAAATCCGAATTGGTTTGTACTTGTGCCCCTTCGCTGTCTGGCGAGAAGCGGAGACCATCGCGGTGAGTTTGTTCCGCTTTGCTGTCCATATTCAGCTCCGTCTCCGGAGCTCCATGCCGTTCGTACTTTGGCAATTTGGATTCTTTGGCAATTTCGGCATTTTTGGCAATTCCTTACTCCCCCGCCGCCTCTTCCAACTTCTTGTACGCGGCGGCCATTTTCGCGGCAACGTCCACGCCGTCTTCGCCTTCAATTTCCATCACCAACGCGGGCGAAAGCGGCGCGACTTGCAGCGCCTGCATGGTATTGGCCCAGTCAATGTTGCCGTCACCCGGCCAGAGATGGGCGTCACGGTCACGCTTGTTGTCATGCACGTGCATGGAGTGGACCCGGGCTTCCAGCAGGTCCCATGCCTGGTGCACCGTAGACATCATGTGAGCATGCCCGGTGTCAAAACAAATTCCCAGATCAGGATAGTGCAGGGCCTGCAACAGCTCTCTTAACTTTTCCGGCGTGGCCAGATCGTTGGGCGTATTTTCCAGCAGCAGGGTCACGCCCAATTGGCGGCAAAATACGCGCAAGTGTTCGATGGAGCTGAGCGCAGCTTCAAATTTGCGGGGATCGTCATATTCGTCGGTTTTGCCGATGTGCTGGACCAGGAACTTGAACGGCAGGTACTCGGCGACTTCCACCGCGCGTTTGATTTCGTCCATGGCTTCCACGCGGTTGGGCTTTTCCAGGTCGGCGATGTTCAGCGGTGGCGCGCCGGAACGGAAATCATTGCTGATGTAAATGGGCGAGTGCATGGAGTTCAGAGCTACGCCTTCCGTCTTGAACCAGTCCGCCAGTTCCTTGATGTGTTCTTTTTCGTGATAGTTGAAATGGCCTCGGGCGGCAAAAATCTCCACCGCTTGCGCGCCGCCGCGCTTGAAGGTGTCCAGCAGGCCGGGATGCAGCCGCTTCTTGATGTAAACGTAACTCGACATGGCACGCAGCATCAGAAGCCAACCGCCTTTCCGCCATTGCGACCATCGGGCGCGCCCAGCAGGTCGCCGGTCTTCGCGTCAACGGCAATGCATTCGCCGTCACTCCAGTAGCCTTCCAACTTGATTTTGTGTCCGCGTGATTCCAGCATTTTGAGCGTGTCCGGCGAAATGCCGTTCCTCTCCAGCACGATAGCGTCGGGCATCCACTGATGATGGAAGCGTGGCGCGTTCACCGCCTGCTGTATGTCCAGGCCAAAGTCGGCCACGCCCATCAGGATGTTGGCCACCGTGCTGATGATGCGCGGCCCGCCAGGCGAGCCCAGCACCAGAAACAGTTTGCCGTCCTTGAGCACGATGGTCGGCGCCATGGCAGACAGCGGACGCTTGCCCGGAGCGATGGCATTGGCTTCGCCCTGAATCAGCCCGTAGCCGTTAGGCACGCCGGGCTTGGAGGTGAAGTCGTCCATTTCGTCGTTGAGCAGGAATCCCAGTTTGCCGGCGGTGACCGCCGAGCCAAAGCCGTCATTCAGCGTGGTGGTTACGGCCACGGCGTTGCCTTGCTGGTCAACCACGGAGTAGTGCGTGGTGTTCTGCTTTTCCGCGCCGGCGTAAGGAGCATGCTGCGCGGCCTGGCGGTCAAGCTCGCCGAAGGCAGGCCGGCGCAAAGCATTGCTCACGCTGGCGTGGGCCATGTCCAGCGACTCGCGCCAGGCGCTGGCGTATTTCTTGTCAATCAACTGGGCCACGGGAATCTGGGCGAAGTCGGGGTCGCCCAGGAATTCTGCGCGATCAAAAAACGCCCGGCGAAAAGCTTCCGCCGTCACGTGGATTGCGTCGGCGGAGCGGTTGCCCATCTTGCCCAGGTCGTAGGCTTCCAGAATGTTCAGTGTCTCCAGCAGCGTGATGCCGCCGGAGCTAGGGGGCGGCGCGCTGAAGATTTCATAGCCGCGATATGTACCGTGAATCGGGCGGCGCTCTTTCACTTCGTAAGCGGCCAGGTCCTGCGCGGTGATCAGGCCTCCGCCGCGCTGGACTTCCTCGGCCAGTTCGCGTGCCAGCGCGCCCTTGTAGAAGTCGTCGGGGTGGGCGGCGATGCGCTCCAGGGTGCGAGCCAGTTCCGGCTGGCGAAAGAG
>JBGPLR010000318.1:0-4808 GCA_041486545.1 Terriglobia bacterium | reverse complement strand
TGGTCTGGCAGGACACGCATCGCCGTTTTGCGATTGACAAGGACCGGGTTTACACCACAGGCCTCTCTGGTGGCGCGCGTTTTGCAACCTCGTTTGCTCTCTATTGCTACACCTGCGCGATTGCCGGGGTCATCGCCCACGGAGCCGGCTATCCGGCAAAAGAGAGCGGCCGGCCTGCGAATGACCGCTTCGTTTATTACGTGGCCGTGGGCGACGCTGACTTCAATCTTCCTGAAATCCTTGCTCTGCGAAAAAAGAAAGAAGAACAAGGAGCAGCGTTCAAGGTGAGGATTTATCCCGGGCCGCATCAATGGGCCCCGCCTGAGGTGGTGGCAGACGCCGTCGAATGGCTTGAATTGAAGGCCATGCAGGCCGGCACAAAGAAGCCTGACCCGGCGTTCATCCAGCAGCTGCTGGAGAAGACGCGAACGGAGGCGGCGCAGGCGGAACAGCGCGGCGATGCCCTGCTCCAGTTCTATCTACTGCGTTCACTGGCCGTGGATTTCAAGGGCCTGGAAGACGTGACGCAATTTGAAAGCTCGCTGGCCGCGTTGAAAGGCTCCAAGGCCCTGAAGAAGGCGGCGCGCGACGAGCAGCAGGAAATGGAGAAACAAGAATCACTCACCGCAGCCACCAGCGGCGAGATCAGGCAGTTCGGCCAAGCGCCTCCTGACGAGCAGATCAGATTGCAGCAGCATATTGCCTCCGCGTTCGCGGAGCTGCGACGACAGGCGAAGTCCAAAGGCACAACTCACCCAGTCTTCATGCGGGCCTTCAACCAGCTCTGGATCCAGGGCATCGAGGCTGGGCAGGATGAATTCCGCAACAACCGTCTCGGGGCAGCACAAGCTTACTTTGAGCTGATGGCTGAAGTGGCTCCGGACCAGGCCTGGCCGGTGCTGCTGCTGGCCGAAGCCCGGGTGCGCGCCGGCAACAAGAAAGCGGCTTTGAAGGCCCTGGAAGAGGCCGTGAAGCGAGGCATCAGGCGCCCGGAAACGTTGACGCAAGACCCCGAGTTGCAACCGTTGGCCGCGGACCCGGCATTCCAGCGAATTGTGCAGGGTCTGGGCCAGGCGAAGTGATTGGCGGGGAGCCGGTTATAGCTGAGAAAATAAAATTTATTGAATTGACACCGTTTTATGGCTATTTTGTGTCAATATCATTCGTGTATGCAAAAGCGCTCAAGCAAGAACGTGAAGCGGATTGCCGCAATAATCTCTCGCGATACAGCAGGGATTGATCTAAGGGGCAAGAATCCAGCGGCCGTAGCTTTAGGCCGCCGAGGCGGACTGAAAGGCGGGAAGGCGAGAGCGCTTGTGCTCAGCGATGCTGAGCGCAAGGAAATAGCACGCCACGCCGCAGAAGTTCGCTGGCGGAAAGAAAGGGGATAGCCAGTGCCTGTCGACCCGAGTAGTGACATCATCGAACGTGAGTTGGATGGACACATTACCGCGATCGAGGAGAAGATGGAAGGTGACGTCCTCGCGTTCTGCGGGCCAATTCTGTACGGGGTGGAAGACCATATCAGAACGGCTGTTGAGGAAACAAAGAGGAAAAGGAAGAAGCTGATCGTTGTGTTGGAGACGTCTGGCGGGTACATCGAAGTCGTGCAGCGGATAGCAGACACGCTCAGGCACCATTACAAGCAGATAGAATTTGTCATCCCTGATTATGCGATGTCTGCAGGCACAGTCCTGGTAATGTGCGGGGATGCAATCCACATGGACTATTACTCCGTACTGGGCCCAATTGATCCGCAAGTCGAGCAACCTGACGGGAAAATGATTCCTGCGCTTGGATATTTGGAGAAGTACGATGAACTCATCAAGAAGTCGCAAAACGGAAGTCTCACGACCGCAGAGATGACATTTTTGATATCAAAGTTTGATCCGGCCGAACTTTACTCGTATGAGCGATCAAAGGAGCTGTCGAACGCATTGCTCAAAGAGTGGCTTGTTAAGTACAAATTCAAGAATTGGAAGACTACAAAAACCCACAGACGAAAGGTCACGCGTGCGATGAAGGTTGCAAGAGCGGCTGAAATCGCGGAAAAACTCAACGATACAAAACGTTGGAATTCGCACGGTCGCGGCATCTCCATGGCTGTTCTCCGCAGGGAGATTAATCTGAGAATCGAAGATTTTGGCAGGGATGCGGAACTCAACTCGTATATCCGTGGTTTCTACAGACTTCTTCGCGACTACATAATAAAGCGGGGACACAAATGGGTGGTACATACGCGGGAGCATTACCGACCTATTGGAGGATAAGTGCCTAAGAAGCTGAATGTTAAGAAGTTGTTGAAGGCAAATCCATCCGTTGATGCGAAAAAGCTTTTGGAGGCTATCAAACTGATGAGAGAGCTTAAGGAGTCGGGTGTAGTCCCGCGTTCGGGATACAATTTAGCGCTTCCTTTCTCAAAGCGTGTAGTTCAGACCGACGGTGGTCGCCCGCAGAAAAGGCCGGCCAAGCGCCATTAGAGAGGCCGAGCCATCTTTTCCCTTCTTCCCTTTTTTTCCATTTCGCTTTACCATCGCCAAAGTGCCGGCGTCTGATGAAAAAGCGTTGCAGCGGGAGCGTCTGGTGTCCGCGGTCCAGGCGGAAGACGATGAATCGTTTGAGCTGAAGCTGCGGCCCAAGCGTTTGCGCGAGTTCATTGGCCAGAACAAGGTCAAAGAAAACCTGCAAGTGGCGATTGAAGCCGCCAAGTCGCGGGGCGAAGCCCTGGACCACGTGTTGCTTTACGGACCCCCGGGCCTGGGCAAGACCACGCTGGCCACCATCATCGCCAACGAAATGGGCGTGCCCTACCAGCAGACCGCCGGGCCGGCCATCCAGATCAAGGGCGACCTCACCGCCATCCTCACTAACCTGACCAGCAAACAAGTGCTCTTTGTGGATGAAGTCCATCGCTTGCAGCCGGCGCTGGAAGAAATTCTTTATTCGGCGCTGGAAGACTACAAACTGGACATCATCATCGGCCAGGGGCCATCGGCGCGCACGCATACGATTGATGTGAGTCCTTTCACGTTTGTCGCGGCAACCACGCGCGCCGGGTTGCTGTCCGCGCCGCTGCGCTCGCGCTTCGGCATCCTGCTGCGTCTGGAGTTTTACTCGTCGGAAGAGCTCAAGTTCGTAATCGAACGCTCGGCGGAGATTCTGGGCGTGGCCATAGACAAGGCCGGCGCGGAAGAACTGGCTTCGCGGGCACGGGGGACGCCGCGCATCGCCAACCGGCTGCTGCGGCGCGTCCGCGACTTTGCCCAGGTCCGCAGCGATGGAAAGATTGACAAGGTCACGGCCCAGGCAGCGCTGGAAATGCTGGAGGTGGACAAGCACGGCTTCGACGAAATTGACCGCCGCCTGCTGCTGACGATCATCCAGAAATACAATGGCGGCCCGGTGGGCCTGGGAACGCTGGCGGCCGCGCTGGCCGAAGAGCCGGAAGCCCTGGAAGAGATTTACGAGCCGTTTTTGATGCAGATCGGATTTCTGGACCGCACGCCCCGCGGACGAGTGGCCACCAAACTGGCCTACGACCATTTTGGCATCCGCTTCGGCCGTCAGCCGGACCTGTTTTAGGCGATTCCGGGCAAATTTTGGAAACCCTATGCGTTCTTCCGGCGTAATCAACCCGTATCCGGACGGCTTGACCAGAAGCGGCGGTGAACTCTAACCTTCTGCTCCGGTGAAAGTCTAACAGCCTAAGATTTCGGGATAGTTAACTGCTTTCGTGGCTGAACCCGGGCACCCAGAGAAACCAACATGCCGAAGTTCTATGACTTAGTTTATTTCGTCAGGGCCATGCTATTGAGCATGATCGCGGGGTCCGTCTTGGCGCAACAGCCGTCGCCGACGCCCACTCCCACGCGTCCCAGCCTGGCGAATGAAATAAGCTCGAAGGACGTCCCGCGGTTGACGGAAGCGCCCAAGGTCAGCGACTTTGAAGGCATGGCCCCGGCCACCGAGCTGGCCCGCAAAATGCTCATGGTGGAAGGGTTCCTGCAGCGCGACCCCAAAGATGGTTCGCCGGTCTCGGAGCGCACCCAGGCCTTTCTGGGATATACGGACAAGAACTTTTACGCCATTTTCCTGGCCCATGATAGCCAGCCCCAGCTCCTGCGCGCCCGCATGCTTCGCCGCGAGCTGATTGATGACGACGACCAGTGCGGGATCTTTATTGACACATTCCACGACCATCGCCACGCTTACGCGTTTTACGCCAACCCGTATGGCATCCAGCAGGACGGGCTCTTCTCGGAAACTGATGGGCCGGACAATTCCTTTGACACCGTCTGGCACACCACGACCAAGATCACCGGGCAGGGCTACATTCTGGAATTTGAGATTCCTTTCAAGTCGCTGCGTTTTCAGGCCGCGCCGACGCATACCTTCGGGATCATTCTGGCGCGGGTGCTGCCGCGCAACAACGAGCGCGCCTACTATCCGGAAAACTCCAGCCGGTCGCAGTGATGGCTGGTGCACGAAGGCGACTATAAGCCGTTCGAACAGATCTCCCCCGGGCGCAACATCCAATTCATGCCTTACGGCTCCATCGGCGCGTTTCGCGACCTGGACCAGCGCGATCCAGCCGGAGCGCGCTTCACCGGCAAGCATGTGGCCCCCAAAGAAGGCCTGGATTCCAAGATCGTCGTGAAAGACAGCCTGGTGCTGGACACCACCATCAATCCGGACTTTGGGCAGATTGAATCCGACGATCCGCAGGTCACGGTGAACCAGCGCTTTGAAGTCTTTTTCCCGGAGAAACGTCCGTTCTTCCAGGAGAACTCCAGCTATTTTTCCACCCC
>JBGPLR010000317.1:0-4822 GCA_041486545.1 Terriglobia bacterium | reverse complement strand
ATGAGTTCGCTGCTGAGGTAATCGGCGTTGGCCGCGGCCGTGTTGCCGTAGCGCTTCTGGTAGGTCGAGCGGCTCTTGTCGATATCTTCTTTGAGGCGATCGTACAAATCTTTGTGCTTGCGGCCTTCCGCCACCTTGGCCTGGTTGTAGAGTTTGATCTCGTCCATCAACAGGCGGGCGAAACGTTGCGCCTTGCGGTGCACGTCAGCGTCCTCGGGCGACAGGTGGGCAAACGCGTCGGTGGCCGGCGCTGCCGCCGCTGCTGCCATCGCGGCTGGCGCGGTCACCACTTCCGCGGCGGCCTCTGCCATCGCGGGCTCGTCGACCGCGGCTGGCCGGGCCGCGTGCATCGGCGCGTGGCCGGCAAATGGATCGGAGAACGATGAGACCGTTTGCACCGGCGGGGCTTCGAATTTTTCGCCGGCGCCGGCCTCGGCCGCGCCTTCTTTCAGCGCCTGCTTCCGGAGGGACGCTACTTCGAGCCATGCACTGGTCGCTGAGACCAGCAGTTCCAGCGCGGACGCATCCATCTTCCCGCCCGCTCCCGTGCCCGCGTCGGCATACACCAACGCCGCCACCTTATCTTTCAAATGAAGCGGCAGCAGCAGTACGTGATCTTCTGCGGGAGCGCCGAACTGCGAAATGAACTTGGGATCCATCTCCGACGACCCGGCGCTAACCGCAGCTCGCGATTCAAGAACCCGCGCAGGCGCCTTGCTGTTCACGTCCAGCGAAAAATCCTTGAGATCTTCGTTGTTATCGAACGCGCGCCCCTGCCATCCCGTAGCCGATCCCGCCTTGATCACAAACAGCGCGGCACGCCCGCTATAGCCCGCCGTGCTTTCCAGCAGCGCGCGCAAGATTTCTTTTTGGGTGGTGCCTGCATGAATCGCTGAAACCGCAGTCAACAGGTCGGCGGCGCCACTACCCGCCGATTTTCCCGCCGAACCAGCCGAGCTTCCCAGGTGTGGTTGCACTTCTTCCAGAACCCGGCGAACCAGGTCTTTCCGCAGCTCTGGAAGGTGATCCTCCAAAACTGAAGAAACTGCTTTCTCGACAATTTGATCAATCGGGGTTTTCTTTGCCATGGTTGCCCTGACCACTCTCGCTGCTGGACGCGGATTCCTGCCCCTTCCCCCGCAAATTTCTGATTATAAGGCCACTTGGTCGTGCTTCACCGATGACCGAAGTAACTAGAATCTGTGTCATGGATGGCCTTGGGAGGGCACCGCCTTAGCCGTGCCGCTCCCGGCCAGCAAAAATGGGGGCTTTAGCCCCTGCGCACCCGGAAGTTTACCCCTTTGGTAATTATGAGATGGCTTCCACTTCGACCGCGGAACACCGCAAAGACGGAATTTAGCGTAAACTGCTCAACTCAGGATACGTCAAAAGAGTTACGCGCACGCGCAGGTTACCAAGTAAAATAACCCTTTCCGTACCCTGCGCCACGTGAAAATTGTTGCATCGGATGAATGATGAGTACCATCCAACCCAAAATAGAGGCACCTGTCACTGACGAGCTGGCGCTCGTTCAAGCGGCCAAGGGCGGCGACGTCGAAGCTTTTGAAGAGCTGGTACGACGTTACGACCGGAACGTGTTTCGGATCGCGCAGCACATTACGCAAAACCGCGAGGACGCGGAAGACGTGGTGCAGGACGCGTTCCTGAAGGCTTACAGTAATCTGCACCAGTTTCAGGGCCAGTCGAAGTTTTACACTTGGCTGGTGCGCATCGCGGTGAACGAGGCGCTGATGAGGCTGCGCCGCCGCCGCCCCGAGCGCACTGTTTCGCTGGACGAAGAGGTCAAAACCGAGGAAGATTCCATGCCGCGCGAAGTCGCGGACTGGAGTCCGAACCCTGAGCAGCAGTACAATCAGGCGGAGTTGCGGGAGATTCTGACCCGCACCATCCAAGGCTTGCCCGCGACTTTTCGTACGGTTTTCGTCTTGCGTGACGTGGAGGGACTTTCGACCGAAGAAACCGCCGAGGCGCTGGATCTCAGCATCCCGGCGGTCAAATCACGGCTATTGCGCGCTCGCCTGCAATTGCGCGAGCGCTTGAGCCGATTCTTTCAGCGACGCGAGGGCGCGGATGGAAAAGAAAAACTAGAAACCGGAGACCCCACCCAGTGAAGTGCAAAGAGTTTCTCAGTGAGCTGACGAACTACCTGGACGGCGCGATTGATGAGCGCACCAAGGCTGAACTGGAAGAGCATCTCGCCTGGTGCCACAACTGCTACGTGGTGTGCGATACCACAAAAAAGACGATCGAGATTTACCGCGATTCGCAGCTTTATCCCCTTCCGGAAGACCTTCGCACGCGGCTCCGCACGGCCATCGTCTCCAAGTGCCATGCCCGCAAGAAGAGCGGCCCGGAGCACGTCTGAACCGAGCACACCCGCATAACTCCTTGTTCCGCAATCCTTTTCCACAGTCGCAACTGTAACGTCCACACTGAGTTTGTCACTATGGAGATTGGACGAACCTTTTCGTCTAAGACCGAATCTAACGGTATAGCTGATTAAATGGATTTGACGGTTCCTGGGTTAAGGGCAACGTGCAGCCCGCTGGGGAGGACATGATGATCACTAAACTATTCGATGCTTTTTTTGGTTGCTGGCATAATCACTACAGTTTTCCTATCACCGTCCGGCGGGGTTCCCGCCGCAGCGGCGCGGCTTCTCTCACCGGGACCTACGTTGTCTGCCTGGATTGTGGCAAGGAAGCTCCCTACGACTGGGCCGAGATGAAAGTTATCAGCTCGCCTTCGGAACAGCGTCACTACGCGCAGTCGCTGGCCGCCAAGGAGGCCGCGTAGTCGCAGGCAGTCATCGTTTTCACGTGATCAAGCCGCGCTTTAGGTCGCGGCTTTTTTTTTGTCGCCCGCTGTTCAAGCAGCATTACCGGTTTTGCGTAAAGAACTGAATCAGGTCCCCGTCGTTGTCTCTGAATAAATCAGTCCTCCATGTTCTTTGCGATAGCGGGGATAACATCGTTCCAGCTGCGGAAAGACAGACCTATCAGACCCACGTCAACCCACCTCGGACAAGAGTGTCCGCGCCGCATGGGTGTATACTTGCGCCCCGAGCGGAAGGGTGGAATGTCTTTGAAACCGACGGTGTCCGGCCTGGTCCCGCCTGCTCCGGCGTCTCTTTATGCGCCCACCAAGAATCTGCGCCGCATTAGGTTGGCACCATTTGTTGCCTTGCTGTTTGGTTACTGCACCGGGGGGCCTTTCGCATTTGAGTCGATGATTTCCACTTCCGGACCAGGTCTGGCGCTGACTTTCCTGATGGTTGTGCCACTGCTGTTTGCCGTTCCCATCGCCCTGGCTACAGCGGAAATGACGACCCTGATGCCGGTCGAGGGTGGCTTCTACCGCTGGAGCCGCGCCGCCCTGGGCGATTTTTACGGGTTTCAGAGCGGATGGTGGAACTGGACGGGAACCTTCCTCATGAGTGCCTCTTACGGCGTGGCGATGGCGGACTATCTCGATGACTGGTTCCCTCTGCATTCGCGGACTGAGCACTGGGCGGTAGCTTTTGTGTTCCTGCTGCTGGTGGCCTGGCTCAATATGCTCGGCATCCATCTGGTGGGAAAACTCACGCTCATTCTCCTGCTCATCATGGCTGTGCCGCTGGTGTTTCTGGTCGTCCTCGGCTTTCATCATGCCCAGTTCAACCCGTTCCACCCATTTTTTCCCACAGGCAGGCCTTGGCAAGGAGCCTTCGGCGTAGGCCTGGCTCTGGCGCTGTGGTCGTATGCCGGTTACGAGCAACTATCCACCGTGATTGAGGAGGTGGAGAACCCGGCCCGGAATTTCCCCATCGGGCTGGCCATCGTGATTCCCCTTACGATCGCTGTCTATGTGCTCACGCTGGCCGCGGGTCTGGCGGCTTTAGGAAACTGGCAACAGTGGGAAACCGGATACCTGGTGACGGCGGCCCGACTCATCGGAGGGAACGCGCTGGGCACTGCGATTTTCGTTGCGGCCGTGATCTGTAACTTCGTACTGCTGGACAGCACGCTGCTCTCGGTCACGCGCATCCCACTCACGATGGCGGAAGACGGTTACCTCCACCCTGCGCTGGCAAAAGTCAGCCCACGTTTCGGCACGCCGGTGCGAGCCATCCTGTTGTCCACTGCGTTTTGCGCCGCGCTGGCGTTCTTCACTGTGCCCCAACTCATCGGCGTGTACGCGTGGTCGCGCATGGCGACCTCCACGCAAACCGTGCTTTCCTTCTGGCAACTACGGCGCAAGTATCCCGATGCGGCCAGAAGCTTCCGCGTTCCCGGGGGCGCGGTGGGGGCACTGGGGATCGTGCTGGCTCCAACTCTGCTGTTCGCTTGGGCCATGATCTACAGCGACGCCGCCACTCGGAAGTGGGGGCTGCTCAATTTGGCTTCAGGCCCGGTCGCGTATCTGTGGATACGGTATCGGCGGGGCCGTCGAGTGCCCGCGCAAGCCGATGTGGCTGTGGTTGAGTAGCAAGAGTGCCAGAGTTTAGGACTCCGCGGAACAACTTCCGGCCAAGCCTCGTATACGATTACAGTGTGGACCACATCGACCCGACGACGACCCAAGCCGCGGTGCCGCGGGGGAGCGTCCGGAAGTTTGCCGTCTCGCGAGTTGGAGGACAACTCAGGCGTCACGGGAGCGCGTTCCGCGACCCGGTGTTCGAGGCTCTGGCGGCATTGCGTGCGCACAAGCTGCGTTCTGCGCTGACGCTGCTGGGCGTTACTTTGTCGGTGTCGGTGCTCATCCTTGTCGTGTCGATTATCAGGGGGGCGAACCTTTACATTCAGAATCGGGTTGCCAATCT
>JBGPLR010000316.1:0-4829 GCA_041486545.1 Terriglobia bacterium | reverse complement strand
CGTCAGGGGTGCCCACCAGCAGGTTGCCGATTTCCTGCGCGTTGCTGCGGAACTGCGGCTCCATGCGCACCACCAGGTCAAACAGCTTTTCTCCCTGCACCACTTGGGTCGCCGCCTGCCCTCCCACCGCCGCCTGCAGCACGGCTTCCACATCGGACACGTTAATGCCGTAGCGGGCTATCTTTTCCCGGTCAACGTTAATGATCAGGCTGGGCTGGCCGAGTTCACGCACCACCGTCAGGCCGGTGAAGCCGGGCACGTTTTCCAGCGATTTCTTGATCTCCAGCGCCTTGGTTTCCAGCACCTGGAGATCATTGCCGTAGATTTTTACCGCCAGCGAACTCTTGAGTCCGGTGAGCGCCTCATCCACCGCGTCTTCCGCCGGCTGAGTGTAGTTGAAGATGATTCCCGGAAACGCGCTCAGCTTCTTGTCCACGGACGCAATCAGCTTTTCTTTGGTATCAATTGGACCGTTCCACGACTTGTCGCTGTACGGCTTCAGGCCAACGTAAAACTCGGCATTAAAGAAGCCGGTGGGATCGGTGCCATCATCCGGGCGGCCGTGTTCCGAACCAACTACGGTGACCTGGGGATAAGAGATCAGGATTTTGCGCACCTGCGGCACAATCTTGCTGGACTCCTCAAAGGAGATGGTGTAAGGCATGGTGGCCCGGACCCACAGCGCGCCCTCGTCCAGATGAGGCATGAATTCGCCGCCGATAAACGGCACCAGCAGGAGCGTGGAGCCGAAAATCAGAGCGGCCACCAGCACAGTCGTCCGGCCATGCTTCAGGCACCAGTCAAGCTGCCAGGTGTAAACGCGCTTGATCCATTCGAACGCGTGGTTGGTGGTTTCCTTCACGCCTTTCTTGAACCAGTACGAAGCCAACACCGGCACCAGCGTGAGGGTAAGAATTAACGCGCCGATCAGCGCAAAGGACATGGTCTCCGCCATCGGGTGGAAGAGCTTGCCGGAAGGGCCGCTCAGCGCGTAGATGGGCAGATAGCTGGCGATGATGACCGCCACCGAGTAGAAAATGGGCCGGTCAACGTCGGCCGCAGCAGCCAGGATCACGTCTGTAAGCTTGTATTCCTGGCCATGGCGCAGCGCCAGCTCGCGGTAGATGTTCTCCACCATGACCACCGTGCCGTCAATAATGATGCCGAAATCGATGGCTCCAATGGAGAGCAGGTTGGCGGAGACGTCATGAGCATGCAACACGATGAACGCGAACAGCAGGCCCAGCGGTATGGTCAGCGAAACAATGATGGCTGCGCGCAGGCTGAACAGGAAGAACAACAGCACCAGCATCACCAGGATCATGCCCCGCACCAGGTTGCCTTCCACGGTGTCTGTGGTCAGGCTCACCAGATCGCTGCGGTCGTAGAAGGGACGGACCTTTACGTCCTTGGGCAGGATGGAACTGTTCAGTTCGTCGGTTTTTTTCTGCACCGCCTTGAGCACGTTCTGGGTTTGCTCATCACGGCGCATCAGGATCACGCCTTCCACGGCGTCGTCCTGATTGGAATTGTGCGTCTGGAAGCCAAACGATCCCAGGCGTGGCGCGTGCCCGATGGTCACCTCGCCAACGTCGCGTATGCGGATCGGCGTTCCTTTGTTGCTGGCGACGATGATGTTGCCGATGTCCTTGGTGCTTTGCACCAGGCCGATGCCGCGCACGTAATACGATTGTCCACCTTGCGAGTAAAAGCCTCCGCCGGCGTTGGAATTGTTGTTGGCCAGGGCCTGCATCACCTGCGGCACCGTCATGTGATAGCCGTACAGGCGCGCGGGATCAAGCAGCACCTGGTACTGCATGACCGTGCCGCCCAGGCCGGAGTCGTCAGCCACGCCGGGAACGGACTTATACGCGCGCTCCACGATCCAGTCTTCAATCGTTTTCAACTCTTGCGGGCTGCGGTCCGGACTTTCTAGCACGTAGCGATAGACCAGGCCGCTGGGGCTGAACAGCGGCGCCATACTGGGCGTGACGCCGGAAGGCAACTGCGCGTCGCCGACCCTCTGGAAGATCACCTGGCGGGCAAAGTAGTTGTCCGTGCCGTCGGCGAACGTGATCCGGATGTCGGAAAGCCCGTAGAGCGAGATGGAACGCATCACTTCCATCTTGGGCGCGCCGGAGAACTCTACTTCCAGCGGAAGGGTGATCAGCCGCTCCACTTCCTCGGCGGCATGCCCGGGCCACTGCGTAATGATCTCCACCATCGGCGGCGCCAGGTCCGGGTAGGCGTCAACCGGCATGCGCTGGAATGAGATGGTCCCGGCGATAATCAGCATCACCACCAGCATCAGCACCAGAAAGCGCTGACGCAGGGCCATTTGTACGACCTTATGGATCATTGGTTTTTGTCGCTTCGCTCCACACCGCTCAACAGCGTGGCGTCTTCCAAGATTTCACTGCTCCTGTTGCAAGCCGCTCAGCACGCTAGCCGGCTGCGCGGCTTTTGGTTCCCTCTTTGCTTCTTTTGTCGCTTCGCTCCACACCGCTCAACAGCACGGTGCTGGTCTCAGATTTCACTGCTACTGTAGCCACCTTCACTGCAATGAATTCGCAAACTGAAGGAACAAGCTGCCGTCGCCGACGATGCGTTCCCCCGGCTTCAATCCGCTGAGGATCTGCGTTTTCCCTCCGAAGTTTCCATCCGGCTTGATCTGCCGGCGGGCGAACTGGCCGGGCGCCACCTCCACGTACACGAACGGTTCGTTCTCGGCATCGCGCAGCACCGCCGAATCCGGCACCAGCAACGCGTTGCTGATCTTGCCCGCGACCACGGTGGCCGTCACGTACATGTCCTTCTTCAGTTTGTTCCCGGGATTGGCCGTGTCAATTCTCGCCTGCAGCGTGCGTGAAGTGGGATCAAGGGCGGCGCCCATGAAGGAAATGCGCCCGTGAAAAACGTCAGGATAGGAGCCGGTCTTGATGGTCACCGGATCGCCCACATGCACAAAGGCCAGTTGGTCTTCATATAAGCTGGCCAGGACCCATACCGTTTTCATGTTGGAAATGGTGAAGCACTGGGTGGCGGCGGCCTGGATCACCTGTCCTGGAGCGCACAGCCGCTCTACCACCTCGCCCGTGATGGGCGCCAGCAGCGGGACTTCCGGCGAAACCGGGCGTTCTACCAGCGTATCGGGCTGGGGGATGCCCAGAATTTTCAGCGACTGCTCCGCCGCCTGCAAGTCCGCCTGCGCCTGGATCTCCGCCGACTCCGCGGCCTGCAGGTCCCGTTCAGCAATCGCGTGGTGCGCATAGAGGTCTTGCGCGCGGGCGTAATTCCGGTGCGCCAGGGAATGCGTGTCCCGGGCCTTGAGGTAACTGGCGCGCAGCATGGAATAGTCCGGACTGCTGACGTACAGCATGGGCTGGCCCTTGGTCACCTGCTGCCCGGGTGATACCACAAGCCGGCTTACCGGACCGCCCACCTGGGTGATCACCGGCGTGGTCAGGAAACCATTGAACGCCACAGATCCGGTGAGGCGAAGGATGCGGGGAAAGTCGGCCGGCTGCACGGTGACCACCTGCACGTGCTCCATCTGTTCCTTGGGAACGGTGAAAAGGTTTGAGTTGGACCCGGAGTTGTCCGCGCTTGCGGACTTTACGCCGGAGTTCCCGGAACACCCGGTGATGGCCAGGCCCAGCAGCAGGCCGGCCAACCAGAACAGTTCCGTAGTGGTTCGTAAACAGTGTCTGCGATTCATGGCAAACTCCTGGTGCCCACCGCCTGTCGCAACTGCTCCAGGCTGAGCATGTAAGCAGCCAGCGCCTGGCGGTACGCCAGTTCGGTCGCGCGGTAACTGCGCTCCGCGTCAAGAAAGTCAAGCAGCGTGGCCGCGCCTCCCTTGTAGGCATATTGGCTGATGTCGCGCGAATCGCGCGCCTGCTTCAGGTATCCGGACATGTAAAGCCGGACCACTTCCTGGTTGGTCGCGGTGGTTTCATACGCGTTGGTTACATCCGTCATAACAATGTCCTGGCCGGCTTTCTCGGTGAATTCCGCCTGCGCCAGGGCAAACTTTGTGCGCGCGATTTCACCCTGGTTGCGGTCGAAGATGGGCAGCGGAACGCTGAGGAACCATGAAACAGAATTCAGTCCCGGCGTGTGCGAGTAGTTTCCGGTGAGATTTACGTCGTGCTTGCCGTTGGCCTTGGCCAGCGCAACCTGGCTTTTCGCCGCCGTAATGCCTTGCTGATCGGCGCGCAGGTCAGGGCGCTCCGTCAGGGCCTTGGCCTGGAGGTCTTCCAACCGGGCGGTGAGCGGCTGGTAATCCAGATCGCCGGCGACGTCAAAATCGCGCGGGACGGAGGCAAAGCCGAGCAGCTGGCGCAGGCTGCCCAACGCCTGCACTTTGGCCACGCGCGCCGAGCTTACGTCCGTCCGGAACTGGAGCAATTGCAGCTTGATCTTCAGATTGTCGCCTTCACTGATGTCGCCGGCCTTGTAGCGTTGTTCACTGATGTCCACGGTCTGCTGGAAGCTCTGCAGATTTTCTTCAGCCAGTTGCAAATTGGATTTGGCCAGCAACGCATTGATGAACTGCTGCGCCACGTTGAAGGTGAGCGTGCGCTCGGCATCGGCCACCTGCGACTTGGTCATCGTCGTCTGGTCGCGTGCCGCTCGCAGCCGCTTGGACCGCTTTCCCCCGCGTTCCAAGGTGTAGCCCAGCCCAACGTCGAATTGTTCCACGTCATTGGGAAACTGGCTGGGGTTGAACAGGGGAATGAACTGGGAATCTCCTGACAGCACGGGGTTGGGCCGCAGATTGGCGGTGATCTCCTGCGCCTGGTTCTGCTGGATTTGCGTGCGGGTGG
>JBGPLR010000315.1:0-4830 GCA_041486545.1 Terriglobia bacterium | reverse complement strand
GATTTCAGCGGCCTTACCTGGAGCGTATGTACGGCGACCCCAAGCGCATTCCTCCGGGCACGCTGGAAGGATATGCCGAACTGATCACGCGTCGCGGACGCGGCCACAACCTGGTCAGCATCCTGCGCGGATGGCAGAACGATATCGACGGTTTGCGCGCAGCCATTCCGCGAGTTAAAGCGCCGACGCTGCTGATCTGGGGCTCGCAAGACCTGGCCGTGGACCCAGCCTCGGCAGAAGCGTTGCAGCGCGCGCTGCCGGGCAGCGAGTTGGCCGTGATGCCGGGAGTCGGACACCTGCCTTTTGAGGAGTCGCCCGCGAAATTCAACCGGCTGGTGCTGGAGTTCTTGGCGAAAACCAACTGACGCCGGCCGTCGTCGGGACAAAAACCGGGCGACGACAACCAGCGACGTGCGACCGCTGGCCCGCTCTAGGCGGCCATGACCTTCTTCGCAAAGTCGACCTGCATTTTCTTTTTCCATGCCGGCCATGCTGTGCCACACTAGAAGCAAGTTTGCGAAATGGTAACCCGTCTCAAGTCTCTTCTTGCCAATCTCGACGGAGAAGCCTGGCTGCGTTTTTTTCTCGCGCTGGCCGGACTGGCTCTGGCTTTTGCAGCCGCCGTGTTTTCGTCCGCGGCCAGCGAGTCCGGCAATTTCGCGGCGACCATTGTCTTCGCCACCACGGCGCTGTTTTTGGCCGGCTTGGTGGCGATCACCACGCTGCCCTACCTGACGCGCCGCGTGCTGGCGGGCCGGGTCCGCGATGCGCTCCACTACGAGTTGACCAAGGAAGGCATCGCCTACCTGGGCGCTGCGCTGGTGGTCGGCATTGCTGCGCTGAACACCGCGAACAATTTGCTGTTCATTGTTCTGGCGGCCATGCTCGCCGCCGTGGCGGTTTCCGGGTTTGCTTCCGCCGCGGTGCTGCGCCGCCTGGCGCTGGACCTGGCCATGCCGGGCAACGCGTTTGCCGGGCGAGCCGTCTCGGTCCGCGTCAAGTTGCAGAACCCGCGATACTGGGTGCCCGCCTTTTCCGTCAAGGTCGGCACACCGGTGGAGAAGAAGAAAAAGAAGGCGGGATGGGAATGGCAAAAAAGCGAATTCGTTTTCCCGCGCAAGGGCACATGGCTTCGCCTGCCGGACTACACCTTGCGCCGCAAGATTCTGGTGCCGCGTCCCGCCAATATCCTCACCCGGCCGGTGTACTTCACCTTTGTGGCGCCGCGCACCACCTCGGAAGCTGAGGTGGAACTGGTTTTCCCCCGTCGCGGACTGTACAGCCAGGATTCCTTCAGCCTGTCCACGCGGTTCCCGTTTTCGTTTCTCATCAAAAGCCGCAGAGTCACGCTGGAGCGCGAGTTGCTGGTGTATCCCACGATCCTGGACCAGGACAACCTGCTGGACGTGCTGCCCATGATCACCGGCGAATTCGTTTCTTACATGCGCGGGCGGGGCAGCGAACTCTATCGCATCCGCGAACACCAGCCCGGCGACCCCGCGCGCACCGTGGACTGGAAAGCCACGGCCAAGACCGGCGCGCTCAAGGTGCGCGAGTTCACCCGCGAAGATGAGCGCCGCCTGCGCGTGGTGTTTGATAATCCTGAACCGGGACGCGTTTCCGCCGAGAAATATGAACACGCCGTCTCGCTGGCGGCTACGCTGGCCTGCCACTTTGCCACGGAGAACGTGGAACTCTCCTTCGCCGGCTCCGGCTACCCCGGCGGGATCCACCTGGAAGACTTCCTGCGCTACCTGGCGCTGGTGGAACCCGAACCGATAGACAAATACGGCGAAAATATCCTGGACGCGCTGCCGGTGTCGTCGGACTACAACGTGATCCTCACCGCGCGCCAGCCCGGCACGCTGCCCAGTTCGCTGTGGCACAGTTCCTACGTGATCTACATGTGACGTTGGCCCCGTTCTTCCGAACTCGCAGCGACATGGGCAACACTCTGCAACAGCTGCGCATTCTTCTGCAGGTTCCGCATTTTTCTTGCAGGTAACGGCCGGCGCTTCTCGTTCACTACCTAGGCCCCGGGGAAATTTTCCGGGAGACCGGGTCTAAAAGAAATGCCGCGCTCTGCCTTGACACTGGATGTATACTTTGCGGCAAATTCCTGGGGAAAGCGCATCAGGAGATTGCATGAACGCCGCCGCTCGTTTCGCCTCGTGGGAACTCATCATTCTGATGAGCGGCTTTGGCGTCATTGTTTTCTGGAAACTGCTCACCGGCGGTATTGGCCTGCACCAGCTCCTCTACGGCGACCTGCGCCAGCGCGACGGCAGCTACAAAAAAGCTTACAGTGCCGGGCGCGCGCAAATGTTGCTGTTCACCATTTTTTTCGCCATGTATTACCTGCTTCAGGTTATTCAGGACCCCACGAAATTTCCCGACGTCCCCAACGCGGCGCTGGTAATTCTGGGCGGCAGCCACGCCGTGTACCTGGGCGGGAAAGCCCAGGCGATATTGCTGGGACGGCTTAAAGATTTGATTCGATAGGAGAATGCACATGAAGGGCACTGTTGAGTTTTGGGCAAGTCTGGTGGGGGCGGTCATTGTAGCTTTCGTGATTGCCGTTTATCCCGGGATCCCCGGCACCCCCGACGAGAAGGTGAGACACGCCATTGAATACGGCGGGCTGGTGATCACGTTCTTATTCGGCTTCATGGTCCTGGCCGGGATCGCCAGCGGCAAGATCGACATCAGCAAGATTCTGGAAGAGAAAGGCGGCGAGGGCGCGAGCATGTCACGCTTTCAACTGCTGATCTTCACTTTCGTAATCGCGCTCAGCCTGTTCCTGATCGTGGTAAGCAAAGGCGAGTTTCCCAAGGACATTCCTGCCGGAGTGCTTACGCTTCTGGGCATCAGCGCCACCACGTACGCGGTGAGCAAAGGCATTCAAGCCGGAGCCTCCAACGGCGAATCTGACGACGACGGCGCCGGTGGAGCCGGTGGAGCTGGCGGGGCCGGGGGGCCCGGCAAAGGCGGCGCTCCGGGCGGAGCAGGTGGCGCGGGCGGACCTGCGGGTGGAACCAAAGCTTAGCGCCCTGTAGTGGTCCTGACGTTTGCCGCTAAGAAGGAGGGAGAACATGCCTTCACGAAAAACCAAAAGCAGCTCCAAGCCCACATTCGGCCGCAACGGCGCTCCTTTCGCGCCGCTGGCCCTGGCACTGGTGGTGGGCGCGCTCTTGCCTGGCGGGCCGACCAAGCCAACCGAGGCCAATGTGGCTACGGAGACGGAAGCCGCCAGCTGCACCGGCGACATCACCGATTTTCAGGAATGCCACAGCACGTTTCCCACCGGCTGCAGTCCGTCTGCGGGGTACGACGCCTACCTCAATCTGCTGAAGAACCAGTTGACTCCGCCCCCTGCGGCTTCGCAGAAAATCGCCTTTCTCGCTGAAAAGGACTACCAGAAACTGGACCAGGGCCTTCCTTCAGGGTTGACCGCCAAAAACCATCGCCAGTTTAAGGACGCAATGGACAAGCTGGGCGAAGGCCAGCTTTTTGGAGTCGTTGGCTACCTCTATTACTACAAGGCCAGCGGCGCTGAGAGCAGCAACTGCGAGTTAGATAAGAAAGGCGATCCCGAGGCGACGAACGTAGACTTCCATATCGGCATCGGCTTTGATCCGGACAATGCCAAAAAGGTCCTGGCTGATCCTTCTGCCAAAGGGACCCTGATGAAGACCCTGGAGACGTCCAGCGTGATTGTGGAGATGACGCCCCATTACCGCGCCACTTTTGAGAACAAAATCTGGACGCTCGACTCCCTCAAAAAAGCCGTGGGCCACCAGGTAAAAGTGGTCGGCCAACTGATGGCGGACAGCGAGCACAACGATGCCAAGGACAATTGTGCGTTGCCAAACCATTTGCCGTCGTGTTGGCGCGCGTCGATCTGGGAACTGCACCCGGTGGTCCAGCTCCAGGTGTGCAAAAAGGAGCCCTGCAAGGCGGATTCAACGGACGGCTGGGCTGAGCTGGATGAACCTTTGAGCTCGGCGCCGGCAACAACACCCTCGGAAGCGAAAACTTCGACGACAAAGAAATCGGGGAGTACCGGCAAGAAGCCCGCCAAGCCGACCCCCTAGGAAATCCCGGCGCCAAAACGCCGGGATGGGTCGTAACAAACCCCGAAGCAAATACTTCCGGCGGTGGAAACTTCCCGCTGGATGCAACGGGGAATTTCCCGCTCCCCCTCCCTCTGATCTTGCTACAATCACTTCGTTCCAGGTCAAAGGTCTCTCATGGATTCCTCCATTATTCGCGCGCTGAAAAAAATTGTTGGCGCTGAAGCTGTTCTCGATCGCCCGGAAGAGCTGATGCTCTATGAATACGATGGCGGCGTGGAGAAGAGCCGTCCTGGCGCGGTGGTGTTTCCGCAGAGCGCGCAGCATGTGTCGGAGATCATGCGGCTGGCGTCGGCCACCAAAACGCCGGTGGTCCCGCGCGGCGCGGGAACCGGCCTGAGCGGCGGGGCCATCGCCCGCAAAGAAGCGATCATGCTGGCCATGGCCCGCATGAACAAGATCCTGGAAATTGACGTGGAGAACCAGCGCGCCGTGGTGCAGCCCGGCGTGGTCAATCTTGAAGTCACCAACGCCGCGGCGAAATTCGGCTATTACTACGCGCCGGACCCATCGAGCCAGAAGGCGTGCACCATCGGCGGCAACGTGGCGGAAAACTCCGGCGGCCCGCACACGCTGGCCATGGGTGTGACCGTGAATCACGTCACCGGCCTGGAAGTAGTTCTGCCGGACGGAAAGATCGTGGAGTTTGGCGGCAAGTCGCAAGACTCCTGCGGGCTGGACTTGGCAGGTTTCTTCG
>JBGPLR010000314.1:0-4845 GCA_041486545.1 Terriglobia bacterium | reverse complement strand
GCGGAATCCACAATCTCCACTTGCGCCGGCACCACGCGCCGCAGCAGCGGACGAATCAGCGGATAGTGCGTACATCCCAGTACCAGAACGTCGGCTCCGCTGGCGCCATCGCGGAAAAGCTCATCCATATAGATGTGGGCCACCTGTTCCGTCACCGGATGCTCCACCCAGCCTTCTTCCACCAGCGGCACAAACAGCGGGCAGGCTTTTTCCACGGCTTCCACTCCGAACTGGTGCAGCGCGCGCTGGTAAGCGTGGCTGCTGACGGTGGCTTCAGTGGCGATGACCGCCGCTTTGCGCGTCTTGGAAATCTCCGAGGCCCGCTGCGCGCCGGGTCCGATCACACCGATCACCGGGACCTTGACGGCGGCGCGGATGTCATCCAGCGCCAACGCGGTCGCGGTGTTGCAGGCGACCACCAGCATTTCTATCCCGCGCGATTCCAGGAAGTGCGCGCTGGCAATGGCATATTTGGCCACGGTGCGAACCGACTTTGCGCCGTAGGGAAGATGCGCGGTGTCGCCAAAATAGAGATAGTCGGCTGCCGGCATGGCGTTGCGCAGCTCGCGCAGCACAGTCAGCCCGCCGAAGCCGGAGTCAAAGACGCCAATCATTGGTTGCGTCGGGCGCGTCACTATTGCAACTCCTTGGCCATCTCATGCACGGTGGCCGTCTGGTAGAACGACATCAGGTCGGCGTGGCCGGCCAGCGTCTCGCGCTCTTTGCCGTCCACCAGGAATTTCACTTTGTTCACGCCGGGCACGTTGGCGCTGAGCGTCTCAATGAGCGAAGTCAGGGTCATCTCTTCCAGCAAGATTCCTGAAGGATGGCCGTCAGCAAACGCCGCGGTGGTGTCCACCAGCAGGGTGTCATCGCCGAGCAGATAGACGTTGCGTATGTCCGCGCCTTTGGCCATGGGGTGAGGCGAAGGCCGCTGCACATACTGCGCCAGCACGGCGCGCATGGCTTCACGCGCGCGCAAGCCACGGCCGGCCGGCATGAAGACTTCGGTTTCGCGCCAGCGCAGGACCTGGTCATCGTCGTAGGCCACCAGCACCTTGATCTTCTCCTGCGCCCCCGCCATCACCGGTGACATGGGGACTTCGGGCAGTCCCTGCACGGTCAAAGCCTGTTCGCCGTGCTCCAGTTGGATGATGAAGACGCCGCTGATCAGGACGGCCGCCAGGAGAAACAGAATCATGATCTGGAAATGGCGGGGGATCACGGGCGCGCCCCCATCTGGCCGCGCATCTGGGCGATGCCGGAGGCAATCGCCGACGCCACCGCGTTGTGCCGCCGTTGACTTTCCAGGGACCGCAACTCGCCGCGTTCCGGCGCCAGTTCCACCGCGATGGCCGGCCCCACAATATTGTTCAACGGACGCAAGGGCACGCGTAACGTGGTCACGTCTAGATTCTTCTTTTGCAACTCGCGGGTAACCGCGCGCGCCAATGCCGTGCTGCGATCCAGGGAAGATGCTTGCGCGGTCTCCCAGGGCAGGAAGCGGGCTTTTCCCAGCGCGGGCGCGGGCGATGAAGCCGGCATGGAAGCCAATAAGGGCGCGTACACGCGGACGCCTTTGCCCGGCAATCCGGCGTGCAGGGCAACGTAGATTCCGCCGTGCTGCTCGTTGGACGCTTCGGCGCGGCGCTCCAGGCTGAGGCCGGCGTCTCCTTCGCGCACCATGCGGGCAGGGATGCCGCGGTCCTGCAATTCCCGGCGCAGGTCGCGGGCCAGGGCCAGAGTCACGTCTTTTTCATAAAACTTGGGGGCAAACACCACGCCGCGATCCTCGCCGCCATGGCTGGCGTCAATCAAGACCACAAACTCCGGCTGCGCGCGTTTCTGTTTTTCGTCGGAAGTCTGTTCTGGCTGAGATGCCCCCGGCGGCGCTACGGGCGCAGGCGATGGCTGTGTTGACTGGTCCTGCGTCGCGGCGTGCGCTGTCAAAAAATAAGACGCCGCGGGCGTCGCTGGCAAGAAGACAAAAACCATTGCACCCACGAGTGTGCAGCAAAAGCACAGCGCGATCGGCGGCAACGTGGGGTCGCGGTTAATCCAGCGCATAGATGGTAAGCCCGCTCAGCAGCTTGGGATAAAAGTCGGTTGACTTCTGCGGCAGGACTTCTCCGGCAAAGGCTATGCCGCTGACCTGGTCTATGCGTACCGGGTTGAGAAGAAAGGCCACGTTGGCTCCCTGACGTACCCAGGAAACAGCTTCAAAAGCGTCGCGTTCGTATTTGATATTGTCCTGGTTGCGGACGGCCTCCTCGGAAATCCCCAGGATGCGCTCCAGCATGATCTTGTGCAACTGCACCACGTCCAGCGCGCGCTGGCGCTCGGAGACGGTGGCCAAGGCGTCCAGCACCTCGTGTTTTTTGGCGCGCAGCAGATACGGACCCTGGCGGGTGACGGCGACGAACGCCGTGCCGTCCCGGCCGGCTTCCTCCAGCACGGTGGTGGCGCTGCGGCTTTCTTTTTGCATATCAATGCGGTCAATCTCAAAGTAGCGGCGCGCGCTCTCCAGCATCTGTTCGCGATCAAAGGTAGGCAGCCCGTGGATGATGCGGTGGGTGGGCAGGATCACCAACCCCGGGTTCTCCATGCGGACCAGGGTCATCATGACGAACTCGTGCGCCGCCTGCGGATCAACCTCGCCCGCTTTTTCGCGCTGGGCTTTTTCGCGCTGCTCATTTCTGTAGGCCAGCGCGGTTTCGTAGCGATGGTGGCCGTCCGCAATCAGTAATTTCTTATCGCGCATGCGTTCCTGGAGCGCGCCTACCAACGCTGGATCCGTGATGCGCCACACGCGATGCAGCACTTCGTATTCGTCCAGAAGGGAAATATCCGGATCTTCTTCCGCTTGCCTGGCCAGCAGGCCTTCCACTTCCGCCTGAGGATCGCTGTACAACATGAAGATCTGGCCAAAATGGGCGCGGGCTGCGCGCAACAGGTTCAAGCGGTCCTGGCGGGGCTTGGAGTGAGTCTGTTCGTGGCGAAAGACCACGCCTTCAGAGTAATCATACAGGCGGCCCAGCGCGATAATTCCGCGACGCTCGGCCAGTTCGGGAGTGCCGGGCAGGGTAAAGGTTTCCGCGTACAGGTAGAACGCGGGTTCCGTGTCTTGCTTGAGGATCCCGGCGGCACGCCAGTCGTGCAGGTACTCGGCCGCGCGGGTGTAAACGTTAAACAGATCGGTATCCGTGTCGCCAGGCTTGCCGAGAATGATGCGCACCAGGTTATGGGCACTCAACTCGTAGTAGCGATTCTGCATCTCCGGAGTGATCTTGTCATAGGGCTGGGTAACCACCTCTTCCAGTTTTACCTGGTGAGGGTCATAGCGTAGCGCTTTAAACGGGAGGATCTCTGCCATGGGGAATGGGACCTATTGCATTCTACCAAGCGCGCGGAAAACCTGTGCGGAAGGGATGACCGCCGTCGACATCTGCGGCGGATTTGGGCCGGGCGCGCTCTTGGCCAATGTCCAAGTTCGGAGTGTTCAGCGCTGGTCTGGTGTGGTAAGATCTGCTTAAAAGTGACGAGGTCATAAGTATGGCCCGCTTGGAACGGCGCGGGTATTGCACACCGCGTTCCCCCGAAGTAGGTGTTTTCTTAGCGATGAGCCTGACCCGGCTGCGCATTCGTCCCTATCCGGCCAGGGCTGCTTGGCTAAGAAGCCTGCTGGCGATAACTGTCTGGCTCAGTCTGAGCGCGTGCCTGTGCGCGCAAGACGTGAACGTGCACATTGAGCCACGTCCCACCACGGATCCGGCCACCAAACAAACATTGAAAACGCCTGAGACCGAAGCCTCGGTCAAAATCAGCCGTCTGCCCACCATCAAATCAGACGTGGACCTGGTGCTGGTGACGGTCACCGTCACGGACGATTGGAACCGTATCGTCACCGGGCTGGACAAAGAAAACTTCGGCGTGCTGGAAGGCCCTGATCCGCAGCAGGTGAAGTTTTTCTCCAGTGAAGACGCGCCCATATCCCTGGGCGTGATTTTTGACATGAGCGGCAGCATGTCTGACAAGATTGAAAAGGCGCGCGAAGCGGTGATCGAGTTCTTCAAGACCGCCAACCCGCTGGATGAATTCTTTATGGTCACCTTCAATGACCGCCCGGAACTGCGCGCGGACTTCACCAAGTCCATTGAGGACGTACAGGGCAAACTGGTGTACACGTTGCCCAAAGGGCGGACCGCGTTGCTGGACGCCATTTACATGGGCGTGAACAAGATGAAGGACGCGCACAACGCCAAGAAGGCGTTGCTGATCATCTCGGACGGCGGCGACAACCACAGCCGCTACACCAGCAATGAGATCAAGTCCATGGTGAAGGAAGCGGACGTACAGATCTACGCGATCGGGATTTTCAGTCTGGCGCCGAACCAGCCGGAAGAAATTTCCGGCCCAGCCTTGCTGACCGATGTCACATCGGTGACCGGCGGAAGGCTGTTTACCATCAGCAATCCGAACGAACTCTCTGACGTGGCCACCAAGATCGGCATTGAGCTGCGCAATCAATACGTGCTGGGATATCGCCCTTCCAACAAAGCCAAGGACGGCCGCTGGCGCAAGATCCGGGTGAAACTCAACCCGCCCAAGGGGCTTCCCCATCTGAATGTGTACTCAAAGACGGGATACTATGCCCCGGCGCAATAGAAAGTCGGCGGCTGCGCTGGCAGGTTCGTGGGTGCTCATGGCGGCGCTGATGGCGGGGCAGAATCCCGCTTCGCTGCAGCCCGCGTCAAAATCTCCAGCGCAGAGCGTCCCGCAGCAGGTTCAGCCCACTCCAGTGCCTCCGGACATTGACCCCGCAGATCCGGCGCTGCCGCTGTGGGC
>JBGPLR010000313.1:0-4852 GCA_041486545.1 Terriglobia bacterium | reverse complement strand
CTATTTCAAAGCCACCGTGGAAGACCCCAAGACCCAGCTGCGGGACGTCACCGGAGGCTTGCACATTCCCATCATCCAGAAGCGGCCGGCGAAGGTGATGGACATTACCATTGCCCTGGAAGAAGGCCCCAAGTTCAAGCTCAAGGGCATCACTTTCAAGAACTACAAGGCCATCACCAACACGGTGATCATGCGCAATCTGTTCCCCATCAAAGACGGCGAGACCTTTGATACGCACCTGCTGCAAAAAGGCATTGAGAACCTGCGCAAAGCTTACGGCGAACTGGGGTTCATCAACTTTGCCCAGGTCCCCAGTTTTGATATTGATGACGTGAAAAACCTGATCAAGGTCAACATTGATATTGATGAAGGCAAGGCCTACTACGTGCGCCGGATCGAGTTTCAGGGAAACACCACCACCCGCGACCGCATTATCCGGCGCGAGTTGCTGATCCAGGAAGGCCAGGTGTTCAACAGCCGGGCGTGGGAAGTGAGCGTGCTGCGGCTGAACCAGCTGAACTACTTTGAATCGCTGAAGCCGGAAGACGATACCGAACGCAAGCTGGACGACGCCAACGGGACCGTGGACCTGATCGTCAAGGTAAAAGAGAAAGGCAAGAACAGCATTGGACTCACCGGCGGCGTGAGCGGACTGGAAGGCTCGTTCATCGGGCTGAATTACCAGACCAACAATTTCCTGGGGCTGGGCGAAACCCTGACCGTCCAGGCCAACGTGGGGAGCCTTTCCCGCGTGCTGCTGTTTGGCTTTACCGAGCCGTACATGTTTGACCGGCCGTTGCAACTGGGGTTCACGGTGTTCAGCCGGAAGTTTGATTTCAACCAGGCCCGCCAGGCTTCCATTGCCGCCAACCAGCAATTGAACCTGCCGACGTCCGTGCTCAACCAGTTGCTGAATTACAACCAATCCAGCACCGGCTTCACCGCGTCAGCCAGTTACGCGCTGGGACATTCCTTTAAGCGAATCGGGCTGACGTATTCGCTGGATAACACCACCATCAACACGTTCAGCGATGCGTCGCGCAATCTGTTCCAAACCCTGAATTTCCGCAATATTTCCGGCCCCAACGCGCTCAAAGGAATCATTACCAGTTCGGTAACGCCGACGTTTGGGTTCAGCACCATTGATAGTCCCATCCGTCCCCACAGAGGCAAGAGTCTGTACATTTCCACCGAAGTGGCGGGGCTGGGCGGCAACGTAAAGTTCTATCGCCCACTGGTTGCGTACACGCAATGGAAGCCGCTGTACCACAACAACGTGCTGGGAGTGCACTTCCAGGGCAGCTTCATCAACGGCTTTGGCGGCGAAGCAGCGCCACCCTACCAGCGCTTCTACATGGGCGGCGAGAACGACCTGCGCGGCTTTGACGTCCGCACCGTGTCACCCTACGTCTTTGTCACCACCATCCAGCCGTTCACGCTGCATAACCCGGACGGCAGCCTGGTGCCGATTGATCCTACCAACCCGCGGCGGGGCAACGTGATCGTGCCCATACCGGTCAACAACATCACCCTGCCCGGCGGCGATACCTCGCTGGTGGGCAACGTCGAGTACCGTATCAAAGTGTTCGGACCGGTGGTGCTGGCGCCCTTTGCTGATTTTGGCATGGACTTTGTCAGCCGCTCCACGCAGTTGAAGATCGCCGGCGATGCCCTGACGCAACTGAATAGCACGGTGTTTGGCTGTCCCACCATCGTCGGATTCCAGTGCGCCGGCGGCAGCACTATCCCCTTCAGCGGCGCCTTGCAGCCGGTGCCGGGGACCAACTACGTGCCTCGCTTGTCCACCGGACTGGAATTGCAGGTCCTGCTGCCCATTGTGCAGCAGCCGTTCCGCGTTTACTACGCGTATAACCCGCTGACGCTGGACACCATTGTGCGCCAGCCCAGCCCGATCACGCGGAACATGTTCCCCGCGGGCGCGATTGGCGATTTCAGCTTCCAGCAGGCCATTGCCAGCCTGTCCCCGGACTTTCACCTGCAGGAGCCGAAAAAGACGTTCCGCTTCACCATCAGCACTACGTTCTAGGGAGAGAATGCAAGAAATCAGCGTCAATCACGACGTGAAGCGGCAGTGGGCCAGTCTTGAAACTGACCCGCTACCAGGTTTGACGCTGCCGGAGAACACAACCTATAATCGGACGTATCCGTCCCTTCTACGGCAAGCAAGCATTCCTGTCGCGCAGGCGCACTTGGGACTTCTGGTCCGGCCTGATGGGGAAGCAGCAGTGCAATCAAAAGAGCTCGTAATAAGACCGAAGGAGTAATCTAAACCCATGTTTGGTACGTCAAAGATGCGAACCCTGTCCCTCAGCCTGGCGCTGAGCGCCCTATTGGCCGCGGCGGCAACTGCGCAAAGCGCACCGGCTCCGGCTACCAATCCGGCGCCTGCCGGCGCCAAGATCGGCATCATCAACATTCAGGAAGCCATTGAGAACTGCGCCGAGGGCAAGAGAGAAGCTGATGCCCTGCAGGCCAAGTTCGGCGTGAAGCAAGCCGACCTGAAGAACCGCAAAGACGAGTTTGACAACCTGACCAAGCAACTGCAGGCGCAGGGCGACAAACTGAGCGATGAAGAACGCGCCAAGCGGGTGAAAGATCTTGAAGGGCGGCAGAAAGGCCTGCAGCGCGACTACGAAGACTTCCAGAACGAGGTCCAAGGCGCCCAGCAGGAAGTGATCAACCGCATCGGCTCCAAAATGATGGTGGTGCTGGGCAAGTACGCCAAAGCCAACAATTACACGGTGGTGATGGACGTTTCCACCGGGCAAACCGTCCTTTGGGCCAACGATGGCACGTTGATCACCAAGGAACTGGTGGACGCTTACAACACGGAGAACCCGGTGTCCGGCGCACCCGCGGCGAAACCTGCGGCCGGCGCAGCGGCCAAGCCCGCTGCCCCCAGGCCTGCTCCGGCTGCCACACCCAAGAAACCGTAATTATTCCTTACATGTTCCCAGGCCGCCGCCAATCGGCGGCCTTTTTCGGCAAAGGTCATCTTTTTCGGCCAGGTCATCCGCGATTTCTCTTCCGCCCGTGCGAATGAAAATCGCGACTTTGAAACACAAATCTGGAAATAAATCTTAGGAGCCTCCCAATCTCAATGTCGCACCAACTACAACTTCAGCTTCGCGTGTTCGGCCTTGCGTTGTGTTCCCTGTTTTCCATGCTCGCTGCCGCACAGGGCAGCGGGCCCGCCAGAACAAAAATCGGCGCCGTGAGCAGCCAGGAAGCCATCCTGGCCACCGACGAGGGCAAGAAGGAGTCGGAGACCATACAGCAGCGCTTCGGCCCCCGGGGCAACGCGCTGAAAGCCCAGAATGAAGAAGTCGAGAAGTTGAAGTCCCAGCTGCAGGCCCAGAGCGACAAGCTCAGCGATGCTGAGCGTGCCAAACGAGTAAAGGAGATCAGCGATAAACAGAAAACCCTGCAGCGCAGCTACGAAGATTTCCAAGCAGAGGTCCAGCAAGCCGAGCAGGAGATCATGACGCGGTTGGGCCAGAAGATGCTCAAGGTCCTGGAGAAATACGCTGACAAGAACGGGTACGCGATCATCCTGGATACCGCCAACCCGCAGACGCCGGTGGCGTGGGTCTACCCGGGAAACAACATCAACAAGGAACTGGTGGAAGCTTACAACGCGGAGAACCCGGTTTCCGGCGTGCCCGCTGCTGGCGCGGCGAAGCCCGCCACACCCGCGGCCCCCAAACCGGCTGCTACGACACCAAAGAAACCGTAATTGTTCCGTGAATCTGCCCAGGCCGCCGCTTACCGGCGGCCTTTATTTTTTTCCATGACGGCTTGGCGCGGAGCTTGCGCGGCCGTCTCCGGTGTCAAATCTTTCACCGGAGGTTAGGAATGTTTCGAGAAACTCTGCTTGAATCTTCGCCGGCTGCGCGCAAAGGCAAGCGCTGGCCCATGTTGATGGCGTTCACACTGGAGCTGACGGCGGCTGCAGTGCTCATCCTCATCCCCTTATTTTCTAGCGGCATTATTCCGATTTCTGCGCGCGTGCCGCAGCCGGCGCTGCGCGTTGTGCGCGTGGCGGACAAATCCCCTGTCAAACCGGAAGGCGGCACGACCACGGGCGGAACCCGCGGCGCATTCGCACGCGTCGTAGAAGTCGCAGCCATCGGAGACCAGATAAGATTTCCAAGTCAGCAGACTGACGTCGGGCCGCCCACCGAAATTGACTACAACATTGGCAACTGCATCAGCAACTGTTTGCCAGACGGTCCGCCGATCACTGGTAACAATTCCCGTCCCAAGCCTGGATCAACTGGTCCGGTCAGGATCTCCACGCTTTCAGCCGCCCAGCTCGTCAACCGGGTGGAACCGGTCTATCCTCATCCCGCGGTTATCATTCACCTGCAGGGCGTGGTGAAGCTGCATGCGCTCATCGCCAAGGACGGCACGGTGCAAAGCTTGAATGTGATCAGCGGCCATCCGCTGCTGGCCGCCGCCGCGCTGGATGCGGTCCGGCAGTGGCGCTATCGCCCGTACATTTTGAATGGCGATCCGGTGGAGGTGGAGACGTTCATCACCGTAACCTTCAAGAGGAATGGGGATTAGCTTTCAGTCTTGGGCGCCGACCGTGGGCATCCCGGCAAGCTCAGGCGAACACATCAGTTCGGGGCCGGACTGGGATTCCCCGGCCAGCCTTGGACTTTCTGTGGAAAAATCTGTGCAATTCGCATTGTCAGCATTCCAGACAGGCGCATTTTCCGTGATTTACGGGATGTTTGCCCAAATCGCGTTGCAACTTGCAAGCTATAGATTTCGCACAACTTACGTTGCATCGCGCACAAGAGAAATGAGTTGCACGGACTGGAGG
>JBGPLR010000312.1:0-4855 GCA_041486545.1 Terriglobia bacterium | reverse complement strand
GTCGGGCCGGTTGGCCAGCGCCTGTTTTACCAATTCCTCCACCGGTGGCAGGGTCTCCCGATCAGGGACCTGTACCGTGTCCGTGGGGATGACTTCCGCCTTGACCACGGGAGAGTCGTTGGGCAGGCTGCGCGTAAGCGCGTTCTTGATGAACAACTGCTGGAGCTGGAGATTGGTCTTGGACGCAATCAAAGACTGTTCGGCGGCGGCCACACTGCTTTGGGCGCGGACCACGTCCAGCGGAGCCAGGGTGCCTATCTCCACCTGCTTCTGGTTGTCGGAAAGCGTCTTCTTGGCCAGCGCCAGCGAGCGGTCTTTCACTTTGTAGTCTTCGTAGGCGTTCACCAGGTTCCAGTAAATGTTTTCGACCGTGCTGACGGTGGCGATCACCTGCGAGCGGAAACCTTCTTCCGTAATCTTCTTGGTGTTTTGCGCCGTGCGAATCAGCCTTAGGTTCAAGCTGCGGCCAAAGCCCTGCAGGAGATGTTGCCGGATCGATGCCTGGAAACTTGCAGTGATAACCGGGTTGAAAGTGGTTTGCGTGCTGTTGGAAGACTGTCTTTGGTTATTGAACCGGACCGTGAGAGCGGTCCCCGGAGAAAAGCCCTCAGAGAAAGTGACGTTTCCTGTGGTGGTATGGGATTGGCCAAAAGCCAAGGTTGCTCCCGAGCCTCCCAAACCGGACAACAGACCAAAGTTGGTAGGAGATTTCGTCTGCTCGAAAGCCAGCGTCGCGCTGAGAGAAGGATCAAAACTGTCCGGCTGCGGTCCTGCGCCGCTGGCGGAGCCGACAAAGCCGCCGGCGCCCGTTCCTGCTCCACCTGAGCCCGCTGTAGTTCCGCCGGCGCCGGTGCCGCTGGCGCCCGCAATGCCGCTCCCGGTTCCGCCCGGGGTGTTGGAGACCAGGCCCGTGGATACGCCCAGGAATGAAGAGCCGGCCTTGGTGCGCAGAATGTCAGTGTCCGCGATGGGCAAATTGTAGCGGGCCACGGCGATGTCCAGATTGTCGGCCAGGGCAATGGTGATGGCGTCATTGAGCGACAGAAACAGTTTGCCATCCTTGATCAGCTGCTCCAACTTCGGCGCGTTAGTAAACGCCGGTGGCGGCACCGTGCGCTCCATATACCGCGCGAATGGATTGGGAAGCAGCGGCGCCGGCTTCGAGTAATCCACGTGCGTGGGATCCGGCAACGGCTTGACCTGTGGTGCGTCCGGCGCGGACTTCCCGCTCTGGGCCGCCGCGGAAGCAGCCGGCTGCATGGACAGGGTGGTGTTGGCCTGCTGCGCCGAAGCAGAAAAGGCGCACAAGCACACCACGGCAACGAGCTTGCGAAGGAAATTACTGCGGATTAATGCTGCAGACATTCTTTTTCTCCAAATTTTTGGAACTAATGACATACAGACTGGAATCTTGCCTTTTCGGTCACCAACAATCATCTTAGATACGCTCCAATAAACTGTTTGGTTCCCGCGAATGCACGCACCGCATCCGGCACAAACCGATAGTATATCGGCTTAGCAGCATCAAAAACCAACAGGGGAGGCGGAATTGCCGCGTAATTTCAAGTTGACCCTCGCTTATGACGGCCATGATTTCGCCGGCTGGCAGGTGCAGCCCGATCGTCCCACGATTCAGGGGACTTTGCTGTCCGCTATCGAACAGTTGACCGGCGAAAAGACGTTGCCGCAGGGCTCGGGACGCACCGACGCCGGGGTCCACGCGCTGGCGCAAGTCGCCACTGTGGCGCTTGCATCTCCTATTCCGGCGGCGAACCTGGCCAAGGCATTGAATCACGCGCTGCCATCCGCCATTCGCATCCTGAAGGTCGAAGAAGTCCCGCCGGAATTTCACGCGCGCAAGTCCTCACTAGCTAAGACGTATCAATACCGGATTTATCGCGGCGAGATTTGTCCCCCGTTCCTGGCGCGCTACGTCTATCACCATCCTTACCCGCTGGACGAAGCCCGCATGATAGAAGCCGCTGGCCTGGCCGTGGGCCAGCACGATTTCACGTCTTTCGCCGCGGTAGATCCTGAGAAAAAAGATCCTGAAAAGAACGCCCGTGAGAAAAGAATTGACGCGGAAAGCGGCCAGGAAGGTTTGGCCGCGAACAATGTTCGCACCATCTATTCTTCATCCTGGCGGCGCCAGGGCGACGAGTTGCACTACACCGTCCGCGGCACCGGCTTTCTTCATCACATGGTGCGCAACCTGGTGGGCACTTTTCTGATGGTGGGCAAAGGTTCACTGAGCGGAAAAGATTTCACCCGCATCCTGGAGCTGCGTGACCGCTCCGCCGCCGCGGCCACGGCTCCGGCCAGCGGCCTGTTTCTGGTGAGCGTAGAATACTCCAGGGAATCCCACTTATGAATGCCATCCAAGCCGAGCTGGCCCACGATCAGCTGGCGGTTTTCAACCCGGCCACACGGGAGACGATTGGCTCGGTGCCGGTTTCGAGCGCTGCCGAGATCGCAGCCGCCGTAGAAAGCGCCCGCGCCGCGCAAGCCCGCTGGGCAACAACACCGGTTCGCGAGCGGTTGCAAATCATCCAGCGCTTCCAGCAGCTTCTGTGCGCGCAAAAAGACGCGGTGGCCGCGGTGGTCACGCGCGAAGCCGGCAAGCCGCTGGCGGAAGCGCTGTCAACAGAAGTACTGGTGGTGCTGGACGGCTCGCAATATCTTCTCGACAACGCGGCGGAGTTCCTGCGCCCGGAGCATGTCCCGCACGCCAACCTGGCCATGAAGCTCAAGCGCGGCACGCTGCTGCGCGAGCCCTACGGCGTGATCGGCATCATCAGCCCGTGGAACTATCCCTTTAGCCTGCCATCGGTGCAGACTTTGACGGCGCTGGTCACGGGCAACGCGGTGGTGCTGAAGCCCTCAGAGTTCACGCCATTTTCTTCGCTGGAGTTGCAGCGCCTGCTGCGCGAAGCCGGCCTGGATCGCGACCTGCTGCAGGTGGTAACCGGTGAAGGCCCGGCGGGCAGCGCGCTGCTGCAATCCAAGATTGACAAGATGATTTTCACCGGCAGCGTGGCAACGGGAAAGAAAGTGGCGCAAGCTGCGGCCGCGCGGTTGCTGCCCGTGGTGCTGGAGCTGGGCGGCAAGGATCCCATGATCGTGCTGGACGATGCCGACGTTGACGTGGCCTCCAGCGCCGCGGTGTGGGGCGCGTTCATGAACGCCGGGCAGACTTGTTTGTCCGTGGAACGTTGCTACGTGCACGAATCCATTTATGAAAAGTTTCTGAAGTCGTGTGCAGAAAAAGCCGGCAAACTGCGTCCCGGCGCCGGCACGGACCCCAACAGCGATATCGGCCCGCTGATCCATGAACGGCAGTTGCGGACGGTGCAGGCCCACGTGCAGGACGCCATCGCCCGCGGAGCGCGGCTGCTGGCTGGAGGAAAGACTCTGCCGCAGATGGGGCCGAGCTTCTTTGCCCCGACGGTGCTGGCTGACGTCACACACTCCATGGACATCATGCGCGAAGAGACTTTTGGTCCGGTGCTGCCGGTGCGCAGCTTCAAGACCGACGACGAAGCTGTGGCGCTGGCGAATGACTCCGAATTCGGCCTGGCGGCCAGCGTATGGACGCGCAACAAGTCTCGCGGCGAAACGCTCGCACGCCGCATTGACGCCGGAACGGTCATGGTGAACGACGTGATTTGCTGCTTCGGCATCAGCGAAGCGCCCCATGGCGGCATCAAAGCCAGCGGCATCGGCCGCACCCACGGCCGCTACGGCTTGGAGGAGATGGTATGGCCCAAGTATGTGGATTCAGACCAGATGCCGGGCATGAAAAAGCTGTGGTGGTACGGCTATGGGCCGGGGTTCCGGCAGCAAATGCAGGGGTTCATCGAACTTCTGTTTGCAGGAAACTTAACAAACCGTGTTCGCGGAGCGGCAAAAAGCATAAAATCCTATCTAGGCCGCAAGCCCTTTTAGCGTAAAATCGCCAGGAAAGGGCAATAGATTTTACAAAGTGACGCTCAAACACTCCCATCTGATTTACGACTGGAACTCCGCGTCCGGGCCTGAATTCAGTCCTGCGGGACGAGTCCTGCTTAACGATGAGACCCTGCGCGATGGCCTGCAGTCGCCTTCGGTGAAAGACCCGCCCATCGGTGACAAGCTGGCTATCCTCCACCTTATGGAGGACCTGGGAATCAATTCGCTGGACATCGGCCTGCCCGGAGCGGGACCGCGCGCGGTGGCCGACGTGGAGCGTCTGGCCAAAGAGATTGCCAGTTGCCGGATGCGAATCAAGCCCAACTGCGCCGCTCGCACGCATGAAAATGACATTCGCCCCATCGCAGAGATTTCCCAGCGCGCCGGCATCGCCATTGAAGTTGCGTGTTTCCTGGGTTCCAGTCCTATCCGGCGCTATACGGAGAATTGGACGGACGATTTTCTTCTTCAGACCACTGAAAAAGCCGTGAAGTACGCGCGTTCGCTCGGGATGGAAGTGATGTATGTGACCGAAGACACCACGCGCTGCGACCCTGAAACGGTAAAGCGGCTGTACAGCACGGCCATCAACTGCGGGGCCACGGCCATTGTGATCTGTGACACAGTAGGTCACGCTACGCCCGCGGGCGTCCGGGCGTTGATCCATTTTGTGATGGATGAAATCGTTTGGCCTGCGGGGCCGCTGCCGTCGGGGAAAAGGGTCCGTGTGGATTGGCATGGCCATTCCGACCGCGGCCTGGGTGTGGCCAATGCCCTGGCTGCCCTGGCGGCGGGCGCGGACTGCGTCCACGCCACCGCGCTGGGAATCGGTGAGCGCGTGGGCAACACCCAGATGGACCAGATGCTGGTCAACCTGAAGCTGATGGGCGTCTCGCCCTGGGTGGAG
>JBGPLR010000311.1:0-4857 GCA_041486545.1 Terriglobia bacterium | reverse complement strand
TCTGGTGTTAGGCTTTTGTCCGCCCCTAGGAGGGAAGGATTTCGGTTTCGCTTCCAAAGGTTCGAGTACAATATAAGTCGTTTTATTACAATAGTTTATGTCAGCATAAAGATGGCGGCAAGCAGCCAACATTCCAGCTGCGAACGGCTGAGATTCATCGCAACCGAGGGCGGCTGCGAATCCACGCGTACCTCTTGCGCAACCGAGGGCGGCTGCGAATCCACGCGTACCTCTTGCGCAGCCGAGGGCGGCTGCGATCCAAAAATTTCTCTATGCAGCACCGGCAGGAGTGGCGGTGCGACAGATTGCCAGAATTGCCAAAATCGCCGGAATTGCCAAAATTGAAAACCTTGCCGCTGCTCAGTATGGTTGGGTTATCAAGTCTGTGCCACAGGGTCTTCTGCGCAGGCGAGGGCGGCTGCGATCCACGCGCCACACGTTACCCTTTGTCGCGCAGCAAGCTGATCACATCGTCGGCGGTGATGATGCCGGTCATGCGCTGCTGGTCGTCCACCACGGGAAGGGTGAGCAGGTTGTATTTGTCGAACATCTCGGCTACGTCTTTTTCTGTGGTGCCTGTCTGGCAGAAGATGACGTGTTCCGGGGCCAGGGTATAGAGCGGCGTGCCGCCGGGGGCCAGCACCAGTGACACCAGAGGCACGGCGCCAACCAGTTTCTCGTCAGAATCCACCAGGTACAGGGTGCTGATGGTTTCCGGCGCGCCTTCAAACTCGCGCAGTTTATCAATGGCGTCGCCCACGGTGTGCTGCGGAAGCAGCGACAGGTACTCGTTGGTCATGCGGCCGGCGGCGGTGTTCTCTTTGTATTCCAGCAGCTCGGTGACTTCCTGGCGCTCGGCCGGCTCCATTTCCTCCAGGATCTCGTCGGAGGTTTCCTGGGGCAGATCGCCCAGCAGGTCGGCGGCAGCGTCCGGGTCCATCTCCTCGACAATGTCTGCGGCCTTGTCAGAATCAATGGACCGCATAAGCTCGACCTGCATCTTGGGATCAATTTCTTCCAGGGCTTCGGCGGCGACGCCTTCATCCAACGACTCGAACACGGCTTCGCGCTCGGCGGGGGCCAGTTCTTCCAGAATGTCAGCGATGTCCGCCGGGTGCAAGCTGGAGAGGCCGTCATAATCCAGCTTGAGGCGGACGCGCCGGAACGGGTCAGTCTCGATGAGGTCCACGGCTTCCCAGGGGATACTTTTTTCCGGCATGCGGCTGGCCAGGGCTTCAATGTAGCGGCCGGGGGCCAGGCCTTTGAGCAGGCGGCGGACGGCGCCGCGCAAACCGATGTCCACTCTGACCATGCGCAGCTTCACGCAGCCATTGACAGGCTCCGGGAGCAGATCAGCGTCATTGACGCGGACCACTTTGCGTCCGGACACGTCAATGATCTGCTGGTCAAGCAGGTCGCGCTCCAGCAGCAGCATGCCGTCCGCGCTGGCCAGCAGAGGCCAGTCGGCGGGGCTGCTCATGGTGCGGACGATCATCCCTTCCACGCCAAGCACGGCGTTGGCGGGAAGCATGCGGTCGCCGTCAGAGGTGCGGACGATCAGCTCAGAAACGCGCGCGGGATCGTCCTGGGGGGAGAGGGCCACTTCACGCACGTATCCGGCGCGCGCGCCGGCGGCGTCATACACCGGAGCGCCCAGAATGCGCGAAAGAGCCACGACTTGCATCATGCCAACCCCATATTGGCAGAATACCGAATGTGGTTGCGCGTGACCAGAGAAGAAGCGATGAGTATCATTATTTATTTTTGGGGAGGCATTGCTTGTCGGCGACCTAAGGGTTGAAACACATGATCCGGGCCAAACAGATCGTCATCCCGACGGCCGTGAAGCGACCGCGCGCTTTCATCAGCGCGGGCGTAGGCCGGAGGGACCTTGCGTTTCATATCCGCTCTAGTGAGGCAAACGCAAGGTCCCTCACCCCTATTCGGACGCCTGCCCCATTTCGCGCCAAACACCAAGGCGCAAATGGGGCCCCTGAAACGCGTCCTCATCAACGGGGTTCGGCATGACGCCGTGTTCTAGGGAGGCGACTTCTCTGCCCCACTTTCACCGCAATAATCGGATAGCCCAATACCGCCGCATCCTGTAGTTTTGAAGACGAGGAAAGGCGGACATAAGGTGAAAATTCCTGAGTCCCAACCGCCCCCATCTGAGTCTTATCGAAAGAGGTTTTTATGGCGATCCATGTCACCGACCTTCACCTCCTTCGCGACCAATTAGTAGTCCGCCGGCAGAAGCTGGAAGCCGCGGTCGCACGGTCGCAAACCGCAAACATGCTCCAACTGCTGGAGCAGGTGGATAAAGCCCTGGAGCGCGTTGATTCCGGCAGCTTCGGCGTATGCGAGGCCTGTCTGGGGTCAGTGGAAACCGACCGCCTGCTGGCGGATCCGCTGGCCAAGATCTGCCTGGACTGCCTGCAGCCCGCCGAACAGCGCGCCCTGGAACAGGACCTGGAACTGGCCGCACGCATACAGGCCGGGCTGCTGCCCAAGCCGGACTTCACCGCCGCCGGGTGGCATATCGCGTATCACTACGAGCCTGCCGGTCTGGTTAGCGGCGACTACTGTGACGTGATGGCCCACGGCCGCGAACTCTACTTCATGCTGGGCGACGTTTCCGGCAAAGGCGTAGCCGCCTCCATGCTGATGGCCAATTTGCACGCGATGTTCCGCGTTCTCATCCCCAGCGGACTGCCGCTGGAAGAACTGGTGGCGCGGGCCAACCGCATCTTCAGTGAAAGCACCCTGCCCTCGCAATACGCCACGCTGGTCATCGGCAAAGCCAAAGAATGCGGAGAGGTGGAAATCTGCAACGGCGGCCACTTGGCGCCGCTGCACGTGAGCCAGGGAGGCGTCCGGGCCATTGACTCCACGGCCCTGCCGGTGGGCATGTTCCACGACCAGGAGTTCGTGAGCACCAAGATCGCGTTCTCACCGGGGGACAGCCTGGTTCTTTATACCGACGGCTTTACCGAATCGGCCGGCCCGGACGGCGCCGAGTACGGCGAACACCGGCTGCGCGCGCTGCTCTCGGCTTCGCACGGCCACGCTCCGCGACAAATGACGCAAGCCTGCGTCCGGGACCTGCTGGCGTATCGCGCCAGTTCCAAAAAGCACGACGATCAAACTCTGCTGGCGCTGCAGTTTTCGCCCGTGCGGCACTGAGCAAGACGTTCTCCTCGACACCAACTTGCGCGTAGCGCCAGATGCTCCGGCGCCTGCGCGCAAGGTTCGCGTTTGACATTCCGTGTCCACCTAGGCAAACTCTATTCTTCGCCCAGCCGTGAGCAGGACTGCGCCGCCAGTAAACTGACCCTGTGGATCGCCGCATGACAAAACGGGTTTCGTACTCGCTGGAATCGACCTTGGAGAGCGTCAACAAGGCCGAAAGCACGGCCGCGGAAGCTGCGGCCGGAGCGGGATTCAGTGAAGACGATCAGTCCAATATCGCCATGGCGGTGCGTGAAGCTGCGGTGAACGCGGTGCTGCACGGCAATGCTTACGATCCGAACAAAAAGTTCTTTGTGGCCTTTGAGACCCGGGAAGACGCCCTGGTGATCACCATTGCCGACCAGGGCAAAGGACTGGACATGCATTGCATCCCCGATCCGCTGGCCCCGGAGAACCTGATGAAAGGTTCGGGACGGGGCATTTTCCTGATCCGCGCGTTCATGGATGAGGTCCGGTTCAGAAATACCGAGCCCGGCACGGAGATCACACTTATCAAGCATGTTGGCCGCACAGCGGCGAATGCCAAGGAGGAAGCACAGTGACAATGAAGGCAAGCAGTCGGCAGGTCAACGGCGTGGCCGTTGTGGACATGAGCGGACGCATTACCCTGGGCGAAGGCAGCGTGGTGCTGAGAGATACCGTCCGCGAACTGCTGGGCAAAAGCGAAAAGAAGATCCTGTTGAACCTGGGCGACGTGACCTACATTGACAGCTCGGGGATCGGCGAGCTGGTCAGCGCGTTTACTTCCGTCCGCAACCAGCAGGGCCAGCTCAAGCTGCTCAAGCTCACCAAGAAAGTCCACGACCTGCTGCAAATCACCAAACTGTACACGGTCTTTGAGATTTACGATGACGAGGCTGCCGCTATCGCCTCCTTCAAATAAGCAGGGCCCCAAGAGCGCCATCGCAATCGTGCCCGTCAGCGATGAGCACCAGGAGGAACAAAACAACTTATGAAGCTCACGAATCGGCAAGTCGGCAACGTTGCCGTGTTGGACATCAGCGGCCGCATCGTCCTGGGCGAAGACACCGCTTTGCTGCGGAGCTCGGTCCGCGACCTCTGCGCCAAAAACCAAAAGAACATTCTGCTCAACCTGGCCAACGCCACGCACATTGACAGCTCCGGGCTGGGCGAACTGGTGACCAGCTGCGCCAGCGTCCGCAAACAGGGCGGCGAAATGAAGCTGCTCAAATTGACACAGAAAGTCCATGACGTGTTGCAGGTCACCAAGCTGTACACCGTCTTTGACATTTATGACGACGAGGCGACGGCGATCAAATCGTTCACAAAGTAAACTCCGGCGCCCCAACATTTGTTATGTCCCGCATCTCACGCCTTGACCGTTCTGAAGTTTCGCCGGAAGCCGGCGAAATCTACGACAATTTCCTGAAGGTGCGGGGCAACGTCCCCAACATGTTCCGCACCGTGGCGCACCGGCCGGAGCTGATGCGCACCATGGTCGCGCACTTTTCCGCGGTCATGGCCAACGGCGCGGTGCCCACCAACCTGAAAGAGCTGTTGTTTGTCCGCGTGAGCCAGATCAACCGCTGCGAGTATTGACTGGCCTCCCACACCGTCTTGGCAAGACGGCACGGCTGGACGGACGAC
>JBGPLR010000310.1:0-4869 GCA_041486545.1 Terriglobia bacterium | reverse complement strand
CGCCAAGCTGCCGGATGTGAAACTGCTCGACCAGTCTGAAGTCTATGAAGCCCAAGGGACATCGGTGCGCGTGATTGAGCTGTTCCGCTTGCGAAATACCTCGCGCCCACCCATGACCCAGCCCACTTTTGAGTTTTATCTGCCGGAAGGCGCCACCCCGCAGTTAGGACAGGCCGTTTCCGGCGGCATGCCGGTCAAGACTCCTCCCATCCCGCTGAAAGAGAAGAACAAATACGCATTTCTATTTCCGGTGCGTCCGGGCCTGACGCAATTCGAACTGGTCTATACCATGCCGTTTAACGGCTCCCTTCCGGTGAAGCCGAAGTTCGCTACCGTGGCCGACACCTTTTACGTTGTGCTCCCCAAGAGCATCACGTTTGCCGCGTCCGACAGTTCAACTTTCAAGCCCCTGCCGCAGTGGCCGGTGGACCCGTCGGTTGCCGGGGTCAACGTGTATGCGGTGCAGAACTTCAAGCCGGCGCAGAATCTCGGATTCTCTCTCTCCGGCGAGGGCCTGCTGCCCGACGAGCAGCCGGCCGCGTCCGCGGCTCCTCCGCAGGGCCAAGGCGGGCAAGAGCCGCGAGGCGGTGTGGGAGGCGGCCTGGGGACCCCCAATGATCGCCCTGATCCTTTGCACTCCGGCCAGTGGCTGTTTTTGGGAGTTCTGTCACTTTTCCTGGCGGCTGGAGGAGTTTATGTCTACACCAGCAATTTACCGGTCGCCGCCGCAGCAGCTCAGGCAGCCGCCGTTGGGGCAAAGACCAAGAAGCCGCAGGCCGGTCCTGGCTTGCTGCTGGAAGCTATGAAGGAAGAGATATTTCAGTTGGAGACCGATCGCCTTCAGGGCAAGATATCTCAGCCGGAATATGAAAGCGCCAAGGCGGCGCTCGACAAAACCTTGCAGCGTGCTATCCAGCGCCAGAAGTCAGGCAAGTAACGCTGCACCTGCTGCGTCTGGCGGCCTTTCTGTATACTGCTGAGCAGAGAGTGCGCTGAATCACCAGCGCACAATTTTCCTCAGAGATATTGCGCACTTCATGGGTCTAATCGTACGTTCTTCCCATCTTCATGGAGCGGGTGTGTACACCCAGGCGGCCATCGCCAAGGGAACCCACGTCCTGGAATACACCGGTCCGCGCATCAGCAGGAAGGAAAGCGAAGGCCTGTATCTGGACAGCGAAGTCACCTATCTCTTCACCATGGAAGGCGACCAGAGTTTCATTGACGGCTTTGGCATGGCCGCTTTCGTCAATCACTCCTGCGATCCCAACTGCGAAACCGACCAGTTCGGCGATCAGATATGGATCATCGCCATCCGCGACATCGCCGCCGGCGAAGAACTCACCTACGACTACCACCTTTGGGACGCTGATCCTGAGGACAAAGCTGATTGCTACTGCGGCGCGACCCACTGCCGCGGCACCATGTACTCAGATGAAGAGATCGCCAGGCAGAAGAAACTCTTGCGGCGAAGAGCGCTAAGGCGCAAGGCGCAGAAGACAAAGACTAAGAAGAAGCGCTAGTCAGCTGGGTCGCAGTATCTCTACGGCCAACGGCGCGCACCATGCAGGATTCTGAGTATTTGTACAGTTTCACCGGTGACTTCATAGATGATCAGGTATGGCAACGACGGAATCACCAATTCTCGCGTGCCCTCCTTGCGGCCGGGACGGCCCCTTTTTGGGAATTGTTTGAGCACGGATGGAGCGGAATAGATTGCTTGAACCAGCCTGATCGCGGTTTCAGGGGTCTGCTCGTAAAGAAAGTCTGCAATCTCTTCGAGGTCGCCGGCTGCTGCCGGCGTCCACATTATTCGCATCAGGAGCGAGACCGCTTTTCTTGCAGGCGCTTTTCGATGCGGGCGACCACGTCCTGATGGTCTATGAGATCACCCTTCGCGGCCTGCGCGATGCCTTTTTCCACTTCCTTGAGAAACCAAGCATCGTAGTCCAAGAGACGATCCACAGCTTCCTGCACTACCTCGGACGTATCTTTACCCGAACGTGTGGCAAGCTGCTGAAGAAGCGCTTCTTTTTCAGGACTAAAACGGATTTCCATGATGTCAGTCTATCAGGAGAAGAAACTCTGTCAACGCTCCCCGGCAACCATACCCAATTACGTCCGTGCCGGGACCCTAAAGCTCCCGCCTCCCTTCCATGGCCTTCAACATTGTCACTTCGTCGGCGTACTCAATGTCGCTGCCGGCGGGGATGCCGGTAGCAATCCGCGTGACTTTGAGTCCAGGGCGCTTGGTCAGGCCGGTCAGGTGGACAGCGGTGGCTTCGCCTTCAATCGTCGGGTTGGTGGCGATGATGATTTCGTCCACGGCGCCGCTCTCGATGCGCTTGAGCAATGACTGAATCCGCAACTGCTCCGGACCAACCCCGTGCAGCGGCGAAAGCGCCCCGTGCAGCACATGGTAGACGCCATTGTAAGATCGCGTCTTCTCCACCGACGCAATGTTGGTGGGTTCTTCCACCACGCACACCAGGCGCTGGTTGCGGGTGGCGCTGGAACAGTAGCTGCACGGATCAATGTCAGTGATATTGTTGCAGACAGAACAAAGGTGCAGCTTCTCTTTCAAGTTGCGGACAGCCCCGGCCAGAGCCTCGGCATCCTCGCTGCTGGCTCGCAGAATATGGAAGGCCATGCGCTGGGCGCTCTTGCTGCCCACCCCGGGCAGTTTTTTAAGTTCGTCAATCAGTTGAGCCATCGGCTCGGCAAATTTGGACACTGTTGTTTAGGCTCCCGGAATTCCCAGGCCACCCAGCATTCCGCCCACGGTGGTCTGCACGGCTTCATCCACCTTTTTGCCGGCGGCGTTGAACGCTGCGGTGACCAGGTCTTGTAGCATCTCCACGTCGCCGGACTTCACGGCTTCGGGCTCAATGCGCGTGGCCAGGACCTGTTTCTGTCCGTTCATCTTGATGGTGACCGTGCCACCGCCGGAGGAGGCCTCCACCACGGTCTGCTGCATCTTCTCCTGCAGACTCCGGGCCTGTTTCTGGGCCTGCTCCAGCATCTCCTGTAACTGGCGTGAATCAAAGCCGCCCATACCTTCTCCTAGTTCTTGTCACGGTGATCAATGACCGTGCGGATTTCCGCTCCAAATTTCTCTTGCATGCGCTGCACCACGGGATCTTCCGCCGCGCGCGCGCGCGCGCTGGTGCCGCTGCCGTTGCGGGCTTGCCGGACGGCGGGCATCGGCGAAGATTCGTTGCTCGCCGCTGCATTCCCGCTGCGAACACTTACCTTGATCGGACGTCCCGCAGCCGAGCTTGCTGCCGTATTGGCGATTCGCTTCGGCTCCGGGCCCATCATCACATCCAGCACCGCGGCTGACTGCGCGACGGTAATCACCAGTTCGTTGTTCTGCAAAGTTGCGCTGCCGCTTTCCAGTGCGGACGCCAGAGTCTTGTGCCCGTTGTTCTCCAATTCGTTCAGCACGTGTCCCAGGATCTTTGCAGGATCGCCGGTCGGCTCGGCTTCGGCAACGGCCACGGCGGTGCCTATCGTCGCAGACTGTGGTTGTGCCTGGTTCGCGCTCGACATCTCCGGCTCGTAGCCGCGGCCCTTGCGCGCCCGGTCGGCCTCAAACGGCGAAGTGAAACCCGTCTGCTTGTTAGCGGCAGGCGCCTGGCTTGCGGCAGGGGTCACGCCTGACGGCGTGGAGACAACTTGCCGCGGCGAAGCTAGAGCCTTGGGCGACTCCACTCCCGCCTGGCTCAACATTTGCTCCAAGGGCAATAGCCGCTGCGCGTGGACCAGCTTAAGCACGCCCAGTTCCAGATGAAATCTCTGCTCCTGGCGATATCCCAACTCATCGTGCGTGCGCAGCATGATTTGCAGGAAGCGCGCCAGGTCTTCTTCTGAAAACTTGGCGGCTACGCGGGCTGCCCGCGCACGTTCGTCGGAAGAAATCTGCAACAACGGCGACTCATCGCCCGCCAGCCTGGCCACCAAGACGTTGCGCAGGAACCGCACAAATTGTTTCGCAAAATGCGCCGGGTTCTGGCCTTCGGTCATCAAGCGGTCCAGCAAGCGCAAAGCCTCTTCGCTGGAATTGCGCTCCACAGCGCCCATGATCTCTTCCAGCACTTCTGAGCCAACCGAACCAACCAGGCCGCGCACGGCGGCGCCTTTGATTTCTGTTCCACAGCAGGCAATGGCCTGGTCCATGATGGAGAGCGCGTCGCGCATGGAGCCGTCACCTGCTTCCGCCAGGACCGCCAGGGCTTCCGCGTCCATCTGGATGTTTTCTTTGCGCGCGATGTCGCCGAGCTGGCCCACGATCTCATCAAACTTCACGGCGTGAAAGCTGAAGTGCTGGCATCGCGAGCGGATGGTCTGCGGAATATCTTCCGCCTGGGTGGTGGCCATCATGAAGATAATATGCGGCGGAGGCTCTTCCAACGTCTTCAGGAGCGCGTTGAAGGCCGCGTCCGTGATCTGGTGCGCTTCGTCGAGAATGTAAATCTTGTAGCGGTCGCGCGCCGGACGGTAGCGGGCGGCGTCGCGCAGTTCCCTGATCTCGTCAATGCCGCGATTGGTGGCGGCGTCAATTTCAATCACATCCACGGCGTTCCCGGCGCGCACTTCCACGCAGGAATCGCACACACCGCAAGGCTCGGGCGTGGGCTTGTCCGATTTTCCATCAACGCCGCGGCAGTTCAAGGCCATGGCCAGGATGCGGGCAATCGTCGTCTTGCCGATGCCCCGGTGCCCGCTGAAGATGTAACCGTGCGCAATGCGCTGCTGCTCAATGGCGTTCTTCAGCGTGCGGGTCACGTGGTCCTGACCAATCACATCAGAAAAACGCTGCGGACGGTATTTGCGCGCCAGAACCTGGTAGGCCATGAGTTGAATCTT
>JBGPLR010000309.1:0-4869 GCA_041486545.1 Terriglobia bacterium | reverse complement strand
GTTCGCCACTCGTCCGGCCAGCTTTCATTCTGTCTTCGCCGCACTTGCCGTCGGACCGATTCTCTCTGCCTCCCCCTGCGAAGGCATGACAGCCTCTTTCCAACGGCTAGGTGCCAATGGCCAATAGCCAATCGCCAATCGCTAACTGCTAATTGCCATTTGCCGTTTCCTTACTTCACTCCCAGCAATTCCACGTCAAAGATCAGGGTAGCGTTGGCCGGGATAACGTTGCCCGCTCCCCTGGCCCCGTAGCCTGCCGCCGGTGGGATCTTTAACTGGCGTTTGCCGCCGATTCTCATTCCAGCCACGCCTTCGTCCCAGCCTTTGATCACCTGGCCTGCGCCCAGCTTAAATTCGAATGGCTCGCCCCTGTCCACTGAGCTGTCAAATTTCTTGCCGTCTGTGAGCCAGCCGGTGTAATGGACGCTCACGCTCTTGCCGGACACGGCAACCGTTCCCGTCCCCAGCTTGATGTCCCAGTATTCAACCCCGGAAGCGGTGTTCTGTGGTTTACCCATAACTTTTGTGGGGCCGGCGGCGGGCTGCGCGGCGGCGGGCGTAGCGTCATTCTTGGCCTGGGCGAACAAGAGTCCCATGCCGGTCAGCACCGTAAGAACAACAGCGAATTGTTTCATCTGGTCTCCTTAAGAAACACCATGATAAATGAGAGAGCGCGCAAATTGAATTCTTTGCAGCTTTCAAAGCCGGCGCCACGCAACGCCCGGCAACTTGCCCTTCGAAATAACGACGGGTGACCCACGCTTTCGTCCGCTGTTGGCGAAGCGTAGGGATTCGAAGGCTCAGTCGTTGCCCCATCCTTACCTCACCCACTCTTTTTCCCGTAAATCCCCCCAAAAGGACGCTTAAGGCACCGCTCCTATGCGGTTTTTGTCTTCAAAAACCATGCGCTGGCTGGGTTTTTTCGGCGAAATGTTGAATATCTTCATGCTAATATCGTGGACACAAGTTGCACAGACCGTGCCACGTGTTATTCAGGTCTACAAAAAGTAAGGACGGACGCACACCGACAGCTTTCCGGGAAATGGAATGCGGCAAGTCCTTCCGACTGACGTTCTCACGGTCCCGACCACAGCTCAACCCAGAGTCAGATAGAAAAGGGCAACCCTGGAGCTCGCAAGACTTCCGGGTGCCGGATTCGCAAGCTTGGCTCTGGATCAGGCCGTGCAGCGTGCAACCTCAGTCGACCCAGGTGAACTTCACTTGCGTTTTTTGCAGGTGCCTACATGGAATCCTCTGTTTCCGGTGTTTTCCGGAAATAGCTGCCAGATTGTTCCGGCGTCCATGCGACTGAGACGGCAATTCTCAGGGCGCGTGGTTGTTTCTCCCACAGCATCCTGATCACAAGTGCAGTATTGGGCCGCGGGCCGGCAGGGACCCCGCCAAGGAGGCCGGGATGCTCGGGCGAACACTGGGACATTATCGGATTGAGGAGCAACTGGGCGCCGGCGGCATGGGCGTGGTGTACAAAGCCCGTGACACGCAGCTTGACCGCGACGTCGCCGTCAAAATCATTTCTCCGGAATCCCACAATCCTGCTTTGGAAGAGGCCTTTCGCCGCGAAGCCCGTCTGGCGTCGTCGCTCAATCATCCCGCCATCGTCACCATCCTTGACATCGTCCATGAAGGTGACCTGGCCTGCATTGTCATGGAGTATCTGGCTGGCCAAACGCTGAACTACCTGATTCCTGAAAACGGTTTCCCCGTGGAGACCGCTCTGGAGCTGGCGCTGCAGATCGGCGGGGGAATCGCGGCGGCGCACGCCGCCGGGATTGTCCATCGCGATCTCAAACCCGGCAACATCGTGGTGGGACCAACGGGCCGCATCAAGATTCTGGACTTCGGTCTGGCCAAACTGGCCGACCGCTCCACGGAAAACACCACGCGTAGCATGAGCATCTTCGGCGACAAAGTGGTTGGCACCATCGCTTACATGGCGCCGGAGCAGGCCCGCGGTGAGCAAGTGGACCAGCGTGCTGACATCTTTTCTTTTGGCGTCATCTTCAGCCAGATGCTCACCGGCCGGCTGCCCTTCCACGCTCCTAACCCCGTGGCCTTGATCCGCGCCATGCAAATCTCTGAGCCTACGCCGGTGCGCGAGGTCCGGCCGGAAATTCCTGCGAGCCTGGAAGCCATCACCCTGCGCGCGCTGGCCAAGGATCGCGAAGAACGTTTCCAGACCATGACGGAAGTGATTCGTTCGCTCACGCAGCGCATCGCTCCCGCTGACCGGCAAAACGAGTCCGGGCTTCGCCAACCCGTGCTGGTGAAACGCCCGGCCAGCGCTGCGCCGATTGAGTCGAACACCACCAAGTCTTATGTCCTTCCGCCGGCGACGGGGACAGAAAGAACGTCGCTCGCCGTATTGCCATTCCAGAGTCTCTCACCCGATCCGGAAGACGGCTATCTGGCTTCAGGCTTGGCTTCGGAAGTGATCCGCGCGCTCACTGGAGTACCCGGATTGCGCGTGGCGCCGCAGATGGCATCTTTTCAGCTTGGCAGCCAGCCTTCTGATCTCATGGATGTGGCCCGGACTCTGAATACCCGCTACGTGGTGACCGGCACCGTGCGTCGCGCAGGGCAGCGCCTGCGCGTTGCCGTGGAACTGGTGGACGCCATCGAAGAGCGCGTGGTCTGGGCGCAGAAGTATGACCGCAAAGTCGCTGACATTTTTGACATGCAGGAGGAAATCTCCAAGACCATTGTCAGTTCCCTCGGCGGGCAACTGATCCGCGTGGTCACCGACTTCGCTTACCGCACTCCCACCGGCAACCTGGACGCCTGGGGCCTGGTGCGCAAGGCTTACCACATCTGGAATTATGAGTTCAGTCCCGCCGGCGTGGCTCAGGCCATCTCCATGCTTCGCCGGGCGATGGAACTGGACCCCGCTTACGCCGCCGCGCATGCGTTTCTCAGCATGTATCTCATGCAGACCGTGTTGCACGGGATCTCGCCCAACCCGCAGAGCGATTGGGCGGAAGCCATTGCCGCCGGGGAGCGTGCGTGCGATCTGGGTCCCAACGAATCTGAAGTGCTGGCGTCGTGCTCGCTGGTTTGGCTGCAAAACGGGCAGTATGAAAAGGCCGTGCAGTGTTTGAATCGCGCCGTGCAGATTGCGCCTTTCGACCTGGTTGCCTGGGGATACCTCGGCCTGGCGCACGCCAGCGCCGGCGGCGAGAAGGAAGTTCTTGAGGCCCACCGCATCCTCAGCCAGCTATTGGCGGACGCGCCCGACCATCCCTCCGTCCCTTACTGGCTGCAATTCATCACCGTCGCCAATTTGCGGATGGACCGGAATGAAGATGCGGTCCAGACTGCCCGCCGGTCAGTCGAACTGCAGCCCGGCTATACCTTCCACCAGGTCTTTTATGCTGAAGCCCTGTGTCGTTGCGGCAATAAGGAAGAAGCGCTCAAGGTCCTCGCCGCCATCCAGACCTACAGCCCGGGGTTCACCCTCGTGCATTTCGAAAGGATCTGTTTGGGGTTCACTCGTTCGGCCGCTATTGCTGAAAAGATTTGCGGCTGTATCAAAGCCCTGGAAAACTCCCAGCTGCGCCAGAGAGGTGCTTGATGAGTCTTCGCCAATCTGAGTTCGTTGAAGTTGCCGGCGGCCTCGGCTATCCTGAAGGCCCGGTTTATCTCGCCGACGGCAGCCTGGTCGCCGCTGACGTGAAGGCGGGGACCCTGCTGCATTTTCTTCCTGACGCCGCCAACCCCGGAAAATTCCTGCCGCCCAAATCCATCAATCTTGGCGGCTCGCCCAACGGTTGTGCGCTGGGACCGGACGGCGCTCTCTACGTCTGCAACAGCGGTGGCTTTGCCTTTGAGACGGTTCCTGGGTTGCCCTGGACGCTCAACATTCCTACTACGCAATCCGCCGGTTACTCCGGCGGACTAATCCAGCGAGTGGATTTGACAACCGGCTCTTTTGAAACCTGGTGTGGACCGCAATCGGTTGTGCCGCAAACCAATCCCAAAGTGCTGGCCTGCGGCATTCCCGCGTTGACTGATCCTCGCGGTCTTCGCGCCCCTGACGACCTGGCCTTTGATTCAACCGGCGGGCTCTGGTTTACCGACTGGGGTAAAGACGAAGGGTTCACCCGCGACGTCACCGGCGTTTACTACCTGCCAGCGGGATCGCGCACGCCGATTCTGAAGATTCCCGGACGCATGTCTCCCAACGGCATTGTGCTTTCTCCCCACGAAGACCGTCTCTACGTGGCGGAAACCATCTCGCGATGGATCGTTTACTGGGAGCTCTCCGGCCCCGGGACCATCAAGTGCAACATGCGTTCTTCCGGATTTCCGCTGCGCACGCTCGATGGTTCGTACCTGCTCACGGCCAAGATTCCTGGCTGCGGCCAGCTGGATTCCGTGAACATGGATGCTGAAGGGAACATCTACGCGGCCACCATGTTGCCGCAGGGCCTGGACCCCATGGTCAACGGCGGCATCACCGTGATCTCACCCAAGGGTGAAATCCTGGAGTTCATCGCTTTCGATATCGGACAGCCGGAACCGCTGCCTTCGAACATGTGTTTTGGCGGGCCTGATGGCAAAACCGCGTTCATGACTCTGGCCGGCACCGGCCGCATCGTAAGTTGCCGCATGGCCATCGCCGGATTGCAGCGGAAGTTTTCCAAAACTTAAGCAGTTCGCATTCGGGCCCCAGCCGTTTCTGCATACGAAAGGACACAGGCGATATGGCGTCAAATCCTGTACCTCAGCGCTCCGGTGGTTTCTGGCGCTGGCTGATGGACCAGTTCCACATGTTCTTTGATCATCCGCTCCGCTACCTCTGGCGAATCGTCCGCGGGATTGGGCTGGCCATCTGGGCTTTTCTGAGAGGCC
>JBGPLR010000308.1:0-4871 GCA_041486545.1 Terriglobia bacterium | reverse complement strand
GATAAGGAACGTGAACCGCTACTTCGTTAGATGCCCGTGCGAATTCTTCGGACCGCTGGGTTTGTTCTTCAGGCTGTCATAAAGCACTTCGGTAAAGACGTCAGTGTTGATGAAAGCTTTGCCCCAGTCGTCCCACTTGGCCAGGACTTTTTCTTTTTTCATCTGGTCCAGCGTCTTGCCTTTCTTGATCGCGGCCTGCACGGCGGCTGAAGTCTCCTTCAACATGGTCACGAATTTACGCAGGTCGTCTTTGGTCGCCAGCGGGCCGTGGCCGGGGATGATCTTCACGTCGTCGGGCACTTCGGCCAGCACCTTCTCGTCGCCGGCGATCATGCCCTGCACGCTGCCGCCGCTGTCGAGATCAATAAAAGGAAACATGCCGCCGTTGAAGAAATCGTCGCCCATGTGGACGACGTTGGATTGGGTGAAGAAGATTACGCTGTCACCGTCGGTGTGGCCGTGGGGGAAGTGGATGGCGCGGATGTCTTCACCGTTCAAATGCACGGAGACATTTTCTTCAAAGGTGATCACCGGCAGCGCGCCTTTGGGCGCGGGCTTGGTTTCACCAAAGCGCGTCTTGCCGCCCGTGGACAAGCGCTTGCGCACATTTTCCTGGGCGATGATGGGCGCCTTCTCGCCGAAGTGAGGATTGCCGCCGGTATGGTCGCCATGCCAGTGCGTGTTGAGGACGATCTTGACCGGCTTGTCGGCGATGCCTTTCAGCGCGGCTTCAATTTTGTCAGCCAGGGGAAGATATTCGTCGTCCACCACCACAATGCCGTCTTCGCCCACGGAAGCGCCAATGTTTCCGCCTGCGCCCACCAGCATATAAACGCTGCCGGAGACTTTCTGGACTTTGATTTCCACTTTGTTGAAGTCCTGCTGGGCCATGAGTTGCATGCGCCGAGGAAAAAGAGCGCGACACTGAGACAAAGAACTTTGAACAAAAGAATTTTCCGCATGGGTTCCTCCCTCTTGCTGCTGATAGAGATGCTTGGGCTTTTTGAAGCGGGACAATCTTAAAGGTTCGGCCTTGGGTCGGCAAACCCATTTAGCTGCCGCGCCAATCAGGAACGGGTAGAATAGCCAGTTATTTTTCTTGCGGAGGACGTGATGCCTACTATCCAGCATATTGCAGCTAAAAAAGGCGACGTGGTTTTGCTCGCCGGCACGGCCAAGGGGTTGTTTCTCTTGCGTTCCGATCGCGCGCGCAAACGTTGGAGTTTGGGCGGGCCGTACTCGGTGGGCTCGCCGGTGTACGCAGCGGCGTTTGACGGCCGGCAGGGACGCCAGCGCATCTGGTGGGCGACGCAGAGTTTTCGCTGGGGAACGTTTCTTTGTTCGTCAGACGACTTTGGCAAGACCATCACCCAGCCGGAAGCATATTCCGTCAAATTTCCCCCCGAATCCGGCCTGACGCTCAAGAACATCTGGCAAATCTGCGTCGGGCGCGACAGCGAGCCGGACACTTTGTACTGCGGGGTTGAGCCGGCTTGCGCGTTCGTCTCGCGCGATGGAGGCCAGAGCTGGTCGGTGGTGGAAGGTCTGCTGAATCATCCGCACCGTCCCCAGTGGCAGCCGGGCGGCGGTGGGCTTTGCCTGCACACCATTGTTCCCGATCCTACGGACGCGAAGAAGATGCTCATCGCCATTTCCACCGCCGGCTGCTACCGCACGGACGATGGTGGCGCCACCTGGCAGGCGCGCAACGTGGGCATCCGCGCGGACTACCTGCCGGAAAAATATCCCGAATTCGGCCAGTGTGTGCACAAGGTTGCCCGCGATCCGCAACAGCCCAACCGGCTGTTTCTGCAAAACCACTGGGGACTTTACCGCAGTGACGATGACGGCGATTCGTGGAAGGACATTGCCAACGGCGTGCCTTCGGACTTCGGGTTTGCCATGGTCGCGCACCCGCACGATGCAGGCACAGCGTACATCGTGCCCATTGAGTCGGATGAATACCGCTGCACGCCGGAAGGCAAGCTGCGCGTCTATCGCACGCAAAACGCCGGCAAGAGCTGGGAGGCAATGACCAAGGGCCTGCCGCAGAAGAACGCCCTGGAGACCATTCTGCGCGACTCGATGGCCACCGATACGCTCTCTCCCGCGGGGATTTATTTTGGCACGCGCAGCGGGAAAGTGTACGGCTCGCATGACGACGGCAAAAGCTGGCAACTCATCATGGAAGGCCTGCCGGCGGTGGTCTGCGTGCGCGCGGCGGTGGTGGGCGACGGAGCAGCTTCACCGCAGAGACGCGGCGGCGCGGAGAAGAGAAAGGCAAGCACCAAGAAGCCGGTGAAAGCCCAGGGCAGGAAGGCCGGCCTCCGCAAAGCCGAAGCGCGGGGCCGATAGATGCCTGTGACGTTCCGCATTCCCACCTATCTGGCTGCATTCGCCGGCGGCGCGGGCGAATTGGTTGTTACCGGCGCTCCGCGCACCGTGCGGCAAGCTCTGGAAGCGCTGTGGGCGCTGCATCCCGCGTTGCGCGACCGCATCGTGGACGAGCAGGGCGAAGTGCGCGAGCACATCAACGTGTTCGTCGGCAATGAAGCCATTCGTTTTGCTGATGGCTTGAACACTCCGGTGGCTGACGGCGTGGAAATCCTGATTGTTCCGGCAGTCAGCGGAGGGTGAGCCAATCCGCGCTAGTGCATGGCAAGCTGCAAGGACGCTGTGCCGGTTGTGCCTGCAACAGTGAGCGTCCCATTACTGTTGACGGTGTAAATGGAAACCGGACTCGCCTCGTTGACCACGTAGAGAAATTTTCCCGAAGGATCAAAAGTAACGCGGAAAGGCTGGCTTCCGGTTGAGATAATGCCGTTCGCGGTCAGGGCCCCAGTGGTGGCGTTAATGGTGTACATGGAAAGCGTATTGTCCTGCCGGTTCGTCACATACGCAAATCTGCTTGTAGGGTCCACGGTCACGGCAGTGGGCTCATTTCCCGTGGAAACGGCCACCGGGTTAATCCGGACCCATGCTCCGGTGACCTGATCGACAGAGAATTGTTCCATCAGATTGACCAAGCGATCCAAAGCGTACGCGAACTTGCCCGAGGGAGTGATAGTAATTGCGAAATCTCCTGCAAATATGCTGGGAGGCGTCATCGGCGATAAAACTCCGGTGCTGCCGTTGATGGTGTACATGGAAAGCGTGCCGCCCTGGTTGGCAGCGTAGAGAAACCTGCCGGAAGGATCTATGGCTATCTGGACCGGCTGCGAGCCGGCTGGAATGCTGGCCGGAGCGGTTGGAATCAAGACGCCTGTGGCGGCGTTGACCGTGAACATGGAGACCGAATTGTCGTCGGTGTTCGCCGTGTAGACAAATTTCCCGGAAGGATCAATCGCGATTGCCTGAGGCAACCATCCCGTTGGGACCGTGGCGGGTGTGTTTGGGGTCAGGACGCCAGTGCTGGGATTGATGGTGTACATGGAAATTGCCGAAGGGCCCGCAACATTGGATACAAGATTCGCGACAAATAGAAACTTACCCGAGGGATCGACAACCATATCCTCTGAGCCGACCAGGCTGGGAAATGTTGAGACGGTAGCGGGAGTTGTTGCTGTGAAGGTTCCGGTGCAGGAGCTGACGGTGTACATCGAGACCGCGTCATGGCTCAACAGATAGGCAAAGGCCGGGGTTGACGCGGGGACGCATGGTGTTGGCGTGGGCGATGGAGGCGGAACAATTTGCGTCAAGTTGCTTCCGCAACCAACCGCGAGCAGAACCAGCGCACTCAACACGATGCTTCTGGAACATGTGGCGACCATAGGCAATGTCCATTCTGATCGAAGACCGCTAATCTTCATCGAAGGCTTAGACTAACCTAACTACAATCTGTACCCATACTGTCCTAACTAAACTACATCCACTGTAGTTTGCACAAACTAAGGAAAAGTCAAGATTTGTAAGGGATGCGTGTTGTTCAATAGGCACACACTGGCGCGTGCAAGGCGCCTTTCGTGAGGAGCAAGCACAGGCATCCGTTTTGCTGCCCTGCAAACACCGGTTTACAACGCGCGGAGATCCTGATTGTTCCGGCGGTGAGCGGAGGGTGAGGTTAAGAAGCGAGCCGGACGGCCTTCTGAATGGCTGGTGAAAGCTTGATTGGCAGAAAATAAGCGGCCGGGTAAAGATAATCCTCGCCCGATTCGTCAATAATTCTTAGGAGGCCAAGTGAACCCGATTCTCTGTCCGGCACGATCTGGTAAATCTTGCGAAGCTCCAGAGAGGCCGGATAGTCGTGGTTTTTTACACACACGGCAAAGCAGGTAACCCCGTGCGCTTTCTTCTTAGGAGAGGATCCGTTTGATTTTTGTTTCTTTTTTGCCGATCCCATGCGCCTCATACCAATGTAACTCCGCCGTATGTATCGTACCCATCGGCAAGCCGGATTTGAGCAATCCCCTTCATCTTTCGCCAGCGTTTTCCTCTGCAAAACCTGCGCAGTCTCCTTGACTCGCAAACAGATTGGCCCGCCGCAATAACTTGGACGTCAGTGATCCTACCGACGATTTCAAATTCCATTGCGCCTCGGTGCGATCAATTCTATCGCGCAAACTGAACAGCAAAACCTATTTCAGCGGCGAACTGGCTCCTTCAAATACTTTGCTTACGCTGCCGCGGCCGACGGAATAGATGACGTAGCTTTTCTGGTCATAGTCAAATTGGCGGAAGACCAGTTCGGCTGCGCCGTCGCCATCCACGTCGGCAGCGTCAATCAGTTCCAGGCGCGGCGCAACGTCCAGGCGTGAAGAGTCAGCAATGCTGGCGGCCAGGCGTTGCGGGTTGCCTTCAAAATCCATGCGCGCAATCACCGTGATGTAGCGGGTGACTGGCTTGCCCCCGGCTGGCGGCTTTGCCGCGGCTTC
>JBGPLR010000307.1:0-4873 GCA_041486545.1 Terriglobia bacterium | reverse complement strand
CGACTACAAAAAAGCCCAGAGCCAGGCCATGGAAGAACTGAAACAGCAGTTCCCCAACGACTGGCAGACCCGGTGGAGCCAGCAGCAGAAAGACCTGCTGCGCGAACTGATTGACCGGCAAATCCTGCTGGAGCGCGGCAAGGAAATGGGCGTGACCGGCGAAACCGAAGTGGTCAAGCGGCTGAACACCATGCGCCAGCAGATGAACCTGCCGGACATGGATTCCCTGGAGAGAGAGGCCCGCAAACAAGGCGTCTCCTTTGAGGATTTGAAGGAAGACATCCGCACCCGCGTGGTGACCGAACAAGTGATTGGCCAGGAAGTGGGCTCACACCTTCACATTACCAATGAAGACATCAAGGACTTCTACGACAAACACCAGAAAGACCTGCAGGGCGAAGAAGAGGTCAGCTTGAGTGAAATCCTGGTGGCCACGCAGGTCACCAAGCCTGAAGGCGGAGAGAAGAAAGACGCCCAGGGAAAAGCACAGCCGGACAAGCCGCTGCCGGAAGACCCGGCGCTGGTGGCGCAGGCGGAAGCCAAAGCCAACCAGATCCTGCAAAGTCTCCGTGGCGGAGCGAAATTTGAAGACCTGGCCAAACAGTATTCGAATGGCGCCACCGCAGCGCAGGGCGGCCCCTTGGGCAACTTCAAGCGCGGCGAACTGGCCAAAGATTTTGAAGACAAGACCTTCTCCCTCAAGCCCGATGAATTTACCGATCTGATCCGGACCAAGCAGGGCTTTCTCATCATGAAGGTCAACAACCATCGTTCCGCCGGCGTGCCGCCGTTGAAGGAAATTGAAGATAGAATCCGCCAAGCCATCTACTCTCAGAAGCTGGAGCCTGCGGCGCGCGCGTACCTGACCAAGCTGCGGGAGAAGTATTACATTGACGTGAAGAACGGATACGTTGACACCGGCGCCACCGCCAATCCCAACCGGCCCATCATGGTGGCCGCGGCCGGCGATCCGGCCACGCGCCAGGGCAAATCAGGGCTAAAAAAGAAGAAGAAATTCCTGCTGTTCTAGGAAGTATCTTTTCTGGCGGCGACATCGTGCCGCGTTCCGTTCCTTCGCCGAACCCTGGTGCTTACTGCACCCGGCGCTGAGGTACAGCCTTTCGCGCTTGCATTCGACGCCGAGCCGTCTACAATAATCTGCCTATGAAACGAGCCTTGATCGCAGTGCTCCTGCTGGTGTCCCTTTGCGCTTTCGCGCAGCAACCTTCGGCGCCGGCAACGGTGGAAATCACCGCTGAGCCCCACCACCATCTGGTCATTGAGAATATCTTTGTGCACGCCTACGCCGTGAACGTTGCTCCCAAGGAGACGTCCCTGATGCACCATCACGGGCGCGACTACCTTTCCATCTCGCTGGGTGACGCGGAGATCATCAATGCCAAGCAAGGCGCGGCGCCGGTGAACGCCAAATTCAAAGACGGCGACGTGCGCTTTACGCCCGCGGGCCTGGTACATGCCGTGACCAATACCGGCGATCAGCCGTTCCGCAACGCCACCATTGAACTCATGCAGCCCACCACCAACCAGCATGCCTGCACCGAGGCGTGCTCGATCCCGGTCCCGTGTGACGCCGCCGACAAAACGAAATGCACCACCGTAACCAAAGCTTTCCAGTCAGATCAGTGGTCGGTGACAATTGTCACTCTGCCGGTGGGCGCCAGTTACGCCCAGCACACACACCTGGCAAATTACCTGGTGTTCTCCCTGACTGACGGCGACGTGAAAGTCCGCGTCCAGGATGGCCCGGAAACCTCGGTCCACTACAAGCGGGGCGACTTGATCTGGAACAATCCCGTGGTCCACAGCTTGACCAACGCTGGTTCCACTCCGGTGCACGCGGCGGTGCTGGAATTCCGCGGACGTCCTGCCGGTGAAGGCTCCGAGTCCATGGGACCGGACACCAAGCCCAAGCCGCACGACCACTAAACGGGGTCGTAGCACTCCGGGTTGCTCCACACAATGCCAATGCTGGCGGGACTAGATCGAATGGCCCGCCGGCGTAGGCCTTTCCTCTGTTCTTTTGGCTTGGCCTTCTGGCTTGGGTTTCTAGCTTGCCGGAAAAAGCGGTTCTTTCTACAATATTTCATATATGCGAAACCCAGGGATTACAGTGCTGCTGGTATCGGCTCTTGCTGTCTGCGCACAACAGCCGCCAGCCGAGGTGGAACTCACCTCCGAACCCAGCCATCACCAGGTTTTGCAAAACGAGTATGTTCGCGTTTTTGATGTGACCGTGGCGCCTAAAGCGACCACGCTGGTGCATATCCATCACAAGGACTACCTGTTTGTCACCCTGGGAGACGCCGCTTTGATCAACGCCCGCACCGGCGCAAGCCCCGCGCCGCTGAAGCTTAAGGATGGTGAAACGCGTTTCACACCTGGCAACTTTTCCCACGCGGCCATCAACCTGAGCGAACGTCCTTTTCACAACCTGACCATTGAGTTGTTGAAGTCATCCACGGGCGTGAAGAACTGTACGGAAGCGTGCGCCATGCCTGTGGCCTGCACTGCTGGACCGGGCAAAGTCTGCCCCACCATTGAGCGGCGAATCTGGTCCGACCAGTGGACGGTCACGTTTGTGACTATGCCGCCGGCCGCCGCCTTTGACAAGCACACCCACACCAAGCCTCACCTGGTGGTCGCCGTGTCTGATCTCGACTTGACGCAGCAAGTTGGGGGTGAGACTGGCAACACCGAAGTTGGCCACACCGAAGTTCGTCACACAAGGGTCCCCGCGGGCGGGTACGCATGGGTCCCAGCCGGACTGACGCATACTCTGGTCAACAGCAGCGCGACCACCGCGCGCTACGTGGCCATAGATTTCAACCCGGAGCAGAAATGACGGCGCCTGACACCAATCTGCTGCCGGATTCTCCCCAGGCGCAGGCCTACAACCGCACCAAGCGCTGGCTGGAGATCGGTGATCTGGCGCTCAGCTTTGGTTTCCTGATCGTGCTGCTGGCCACCGGCTGGACCAACTCGCTGCGCGACGCGGCTTCCCGCCTGGGTGGCGAGCACTACATCGTGCGCCTGTTCTTTTATGTTCTGCTGCTCAGCATCCTGAGCAAGCTGCTGGGGCTGTCGCTGGACTATTACAGCTTCCGCCTGGAGCATCGTTTCAATCTGTCAAACCAGGGCTTCGCTTCCTGGGTCCGCGACCAGATCAAGGGCTGGATTCTGGGTTTGGTGATCACCGCCATGCTGGCGGAAATCGTGTACGCGCTGATTCGCGTCTCTCCGGAGAACTGGTGGTTCCTGGCCTGGCTGATTTTCATGGCCTTATTCATCTTCTTTTACCAGGTGGCGCCGGTCCTGCTGTTTCCGTTGTTTTACAAGTTCGTTCCGCTGCAGAACGAAGAGCTTAAGGCCCGTCTGACGCGCCTGGGTGAACGCGCCGGAACGCGCGTCCGCGGCGTATACGAGTGGAAACTCTCGGAGAAGAGCAAGAAAGCCAACGCGCTGATTGCCGGGCTGGGCAACACCCGCCGCATCATGCTGGCTGACACCCTTCTGCAGGATTACGACAACGATGAAATTGAGGCTGTTCTGGCGCATGAACTTGGCCACCAGGTCCACTCGCATATTTTGAAAGGCATCATCGTGGAAGCCCTGGTGACCCTGGCCGGGTTCTGGGCGGCAAGTGTGGTCCTGGAATATGCCATTGACGTCCAGCACATGTTCCTCTTCCTGACCGACTTTGCCAACCTGCCGCTCATAGTGCTGGTCTCCAGCCTGCTGTCCCTGATCCTGATGCCGGCGCTGAACGCCTACTCGCGCTTCACTGAGCGCCAGGCTGACGTTTACTGCTGGAAGTCGGTCCCCAGCATCACGCCTTACATCACCGCCATGGAGAAGCTGAACAAGCAGAACCTGAGTGAGAGCCATCCTTCGCGGCTGGTTGAGATTCTTTTTCATTCTCATCCACCCATCGCCAAGCGGATAGCGGCGGCCCAGGAGTGGGCCAGGAAGCATCGCCCCAGTCTGGCCACCTAGCGGCTTCTCCCTTTTTCAATAAGCAACTTCAAAATCCCACACCACCAACGTTGCCGGAGGCGCGACTTGCGGTGTCTAAAGCAAGTAACATTATTGAGGGGAGTTGAAAGCCCGGCTGTGATCGAACAAACTCGCAAATACGTGAGCGCAGAGCGGCTGCTCCAGCCCGGAGACCGCGTGGCCGTGGCGGTGTCCGGCGGGGCTGATTCCGTCGCGCTTTTGCGCGCGCTGCTGGAGCTGCAGCATGAACTGGGTCTGGTGCTTTCGGTCGCGCACTTCCACCACCGGATTCGCGGCGCTGAAGCCGATGCCGACCAGCAATTTGTGACCAGCTTGGCCGACAAGTTCGGGCTGGCTTTGCACGCGGGCTCGGGTGACGCCCCGGCCTTTGCGCGCGAGCAAAAAGTCAGCCTGGAGACCGCCGCGCGCGAACTTCGCCACCAATGGTTTGCCCAACTGGTGCGCGCAGGCCACGTGGACAAGATCGCCACCGCGCACACGCTGGACGACCAGGCGGAGACCGTGCTGATGCGGATTCTGCGCGGCGCAGGTCCGCGCGGGCTGGCGGGGATCGCGCCCTGGCAGCAGGAAAAGCACCTGGTCCGCCCGCTGCTGGAAATCAGACGCCGCGATGTTGAAGCCTATCTCAAGGCGATTGGGCAGCCGTGGCGGGAGGACGCAACCAACGCGGACCTGGCGCATACTCGCAATCGCGTGCGCCGGCTGCTGCTTCCGTTGCTGGAGAAAGAATTCAATCCGGCGATCCGCCAAACGCTGGCTGATCTGGCGGAGTTGGCCCGGGGGGAAGCGGACTATTGGGACGGTTTGTTACCAGGGCTATTGCCTCGGCTGGTTCATG
>JBGPLR010000306.1:0-4886 GCA_041486545.1 Terriglobia bacterium | reverse complement strand
GTTTTCTTCGCCGGCCAAATCTCCGGCGTGGAAGGCTACACCGAGTCCATCGCCATGGGCATGCTGGCGGGGACGCACGCTGCCCGCATCGCACAAGGTTTGCCGCCGCTGGCGCCGCCGCGGGAAACCGCGCTGGGATCGCTGGTCCACTATCTCTGCCACGCGGAAGCCAAGCACTTCCAGCCGGCTAACATCACGTTTGATCTGCTGCCGCAGCTCGATGAAGCCACGCGCCGCCGCGTTCGCGACAAGAAGCTGCGCCACAAGATGGTGTGCGACCAGGCGCTGGAAGCGTGCGCTGCGTGGCTGGCGCAAATCGCGATCCTCGGCGTGCGCTCCGGCGAAGCGAATATCGCGGCCGTAGATTCTTTCTGAAATCCCGAGCGTTCTTGCTTGAGGGCCGCAGGCCCGAAACCCTGAGCGCAGCCGAAGGGGAGGGATCCCTATGGTCTTCCAGAATCTTCGAATAGACCGATATCTCTTCGGAGCGACAATCCACCAACCCTACCGCTTTCTCCGCTCTTTCTTCGGCCCCAGCTCCACTTTCTTTCTTGGCCGGTTCTTGATCCATATGGGCGTGCCGACAAAGCCGAACGCCTTGCGAATCTGATTATCGAGGAAACGTTCGTAAGAAAAGTGCAGCTTCACGTCTTTGTCGGTAAACAGAATGAACGTGGGCGGCGAGACGTGCGCCTGCGTCATATAAAAGACTTTGACCTTTTGCCGGTGCGGCACGCCGGCGCGGTCAAAGTCCACGTTCTCCAGGAACCGGTTCATCTGCCCGGTGGTAATGCGCTTGCGCCGCTCGGCGGCAACCAACTCCAGCGCCCGGAAGATCTTGTCTATACTCTTGCCCTCCGTGGCCGACACAAAAAGCATGGGCGCGTATTCCAGGAACTTTAAAGAGCGGCGTGCCTGCTTTTCATACAGCTCGCGGTCGGCCGGAGGCTTGCCGTCTTTGCGTCCGGGGCCGACTAAGTCCCACTTGTTCACCACAATAATCACGGAGCGCCCGCTCTCATGCGCGTAGCCGCCGATGTTGGCGTCCAGGGCGTTCACGCCTTCCACGGCATCAATCACCAGCAGGGCGACGTCAGCGGCCTCAAGATGTTTGCGCGCCATGACCACCGACATCTTTTCCGCCATCAGGTGCGTCTTGCCCTTGCGGCGGATTCCGGCCGTGTCAATGAAACGGTATGTGTGGCCGTCTTTTTCAATCAACTCATCAATGGCGTCGCGCGTGGTCCCCGCAATGGGTGAAACAATGGCCCGCGAGCTGCCCGTGAGAATGTTGAGCAACGTGGATTTGCCCACGTTGGGATGGCCGATGATGGCCACCTTCGTCTCCTTCTCTACGGCTTCAGCTGCTTCTGGCGATTCACGCGCTTCGTCGCCCTTCGCCATGGCGACGAATTCTTCGCCCACCTCCGGGACGTCTTCCGCTTCGTGCCGGGATTTGCGTTGCGTCGCGCGCTGGTTGGGATGGTCCTTGGTCGTAGCGTCCGGCTCGACGTCGGCTGTCGCCACGGGAACAACTGCCAGGATGGCGTCGAGCAATTCGGTGGTCCCCAGCGCGTGCTCGGCGGCGATGGGAAACACTTCACGTATTCCCAGCGTCCTGAAGTTCTGCGCCGCCGCTTCCTGCTTGGCTGAATCCACTTTGTTCACGGCCAAAAAAAGCGGCTTACCCAGACGCTGCAGCAGACGAGCCAGTTCCATGTCGGGCGATGCCAGCTCGGTACGCGCGTCCACCACCATCACCACGGCGTCGGCTTCTTCCAGGGCCACGCGGGCCTGGCGGAAGATCTCCGCCGGAATCAGCGCCTTGTCGTCGGGAACAATGCCGCCGGTATCCACCACGCGCAGCAGGCGGCCCAGCCAGTTGATTTCGCCGTAGAGGCGGTCGCGCGTGATGCCGGGCTCGTCGCCCACAATGGCGCGCCGCCGTCCAATCAGACGGTTGAACAGCGTGGACTTGCCCACGTTGGGCCGGCCCACGATGGCCAGAAGGGGAACTCGGGTTTTGACAGGATTATTCACTGCAGGTTGAAACGTTACGATTTGAGCAACATTCATTGGGTACTTGGCAGTTAGTATTTGGTTTGCTGGCCGAAATCCCGAGGGTCAAGGCCAAATACCAAGTACTAAATACCAATTACCAGCTTCTTCCACGCTATCATAAGAACAACTCTCACTCATGGCTTCCTTTACACGCCCGGAAACCGATGCCCCTTCGCGCAAGCTGCCCACGCTGCACCAGTTCTTTGCTGCGGGCGGAATGCTGAGCCAGGCGCATCCCAATTACGAATTTCGCCGCGGGCAGTTGCAGATGGCGGAAGCCGTGGAGAAAGCCCTGCAAGACCGTCGCCACCTGGTGGTGGAAGCCGGCACCGGCACCGGCAAAACGCTGGCCTACCTGCTGCCGGTGATTCGCAGCGGCAAGCGCGTGATCATTTCCACCGGCACCAAGAACCTGCAGGAACAGCTCTTCTTCAAAGATATTCCTTTTCTTGAGCAGCTTGTGGGCCCGTTGCGCGTTTGTTATATGAAAGGCCGCAACAACTATCTCTGTCGCCAGAAGCTCTACGACCTGACCGACCAGCCGGTGCTGAACGGCTTGCAGGAGATCGAGCAATACCGGCAGATCGCTGAGTGGGAGCCGGAAACGCAAACCGGCGATCGCGCCGAACTGAAGGAACTTCCGGAGAACAACCAGCTCTGGCAAAAGCTGGACGCGCGCACTGAACGCTGCACCGGTCAGAAGTGCGCGCAGTGGGAACGCTGCTTCATTACGGAGATGCATCGGCGGGCGACGGAGAGTGACATCGTCATCGTCAACCATCATCTCTTCTTCGCCGATCTGGCCCTGCGCCAGACGGGCGCGCCGGACGCCGGCATTCTGCCGGAATTTTCCGCCGTCATTTTTGACGAAGCCCATGAACTGGAAGACGTGGCCGGCAGCTACTTTGGCGTCAGCGTGAGCAACCTGCGCTTTGAAGAGCTTGCGCGCGACGTGGAGATCACTCTGCAGCGCAAGATTGCCGCGTCGGCCGGGCTCTTGCAGGCGCTGGGCAAGCTGCGCGAGCGGGCACGATTCTTCTTTGGCGTTCTGCCAACGGGCGAAGGCCGCTTCGCCTTTCGTGATCGCGACGGTTTCCTGGAAAAACATGGCGATGACTACGATTCGGTCATGCAATCGCTGCAGCGGGTCGTCTCCGAACTGGAAATCCTGCCCAAAAAGCCGGACGAAGTTTTCAATCTGTCCCGCCGCACGCAGGAATTGCAGGCGCAACTGGCGTTCATCATGGAATCGCAGGACAAGAACACCGTGTTCTGGATTGAGTATCGCGGCGAATCGCGGCGCGGGCGCGGCGGACAATCCCACGTAGTCCTGCAGGCCGCCCCCATTGATGTTTCGCAGATTCTGAAGAAGACGTTGTTTGAGCCGCTGGAAACCGCGGTGCTCACGTCGGCCACGCTGGCCGTTGCCGGCGGGGAAGACCACGGCAAGTTTGATTACATCCGCCAGCGCGTTGGCCTGGACCACGCTCGCGAACTGGTGGTGCCTTCGCACTTTGACTACAAGCGCCAGGCGATCCTATACGTCCCGCCGGACCTGCCTGATCCGCGTTCCACCATCTTCGGCAACCGCGCCGCGGGAAAAATCCGCCGCCTGCTGGAGATCACCCAAGGCCGGGCGTTTTGTTTGTTCACCAGCTATGCCCAGATGCATGACATTCATGATCGTCTGTTGGGCGAGCTGCCGTATCCCATGCTGCTGCAGGGTTCGGCTCCCAAGAACGCGCTGCTGGAAGAATTTCGCCTCACGCCCAACGCCGTGCTCTTTGCCACGGCATCTTTCTGGCAGGGTGTGGACGTTCAGGGCGAACAATTGAGCTGCGTGATCATTGACCGGCTGCCCTTCGCCGTGCCCAATGACCCGGTGGTGGCCGCGCGCATACGCGCTGTCGAATCCAGCGGAGGCAACGCCTTCTTCGACTACCAGGTGCCCGCGGCGGTCATCTCGCTCAAGCAAGGCTTCGGCCGGCTGATCCGCTCGGTGAAGGACCGCGGCGTTCTGGCGCTGCTGGACAACCGCGTCCTCAAGCAGCGCTACGGCCGCGTCTTCCTGGAAAGCTTGCCGGGTTACTCCACCACCCAGGACTTGGGCGAAGTGGAGCAGTTCTTTTCCCGCTGAGCGTTTTTCCGGCGAGCTTTTCCCTCAGTGCCTTCTTCCCCTGAGCTTGGGCGAAGTCTTGCGGGGCACAGCTGTCAGTTGTTTTGTGACTTTAGTCTTTCAATCTTTGACGACCTGTAGGCTCGGGCTGGCGATTTCTTCCAGCACCTCAATGACATATTCCTGGACAGCAAACTCCTCATGGGTGGCGTGGCTGGAAGTGGTTACACCGTGCAAAACCACATTGCCGGCTTCAAGGTCGTCCGCCAATTTGCGGAGAAGCCGCACGGTTTTGGACTCGTCCACTCCAAAAGCATATTTCCCGGCACGCCCTGCACAATCTGCTGCGCTGATGTTCTTCTTGGTTCCGCTAGACATTTGGTTCCTCTGTTGCGAAGAACGAGCCGTCGCCTCGCCTTTGCGAACGTAAAACGTTAAAGGTTTGCCTATCGTTGTACACCTTCGCGACCCAAAACCGTGTGGCAATTTCGCAATAGATGGGCGATTTGCGTGGCAGAATCTAAGAGAACACTTATAAAATGCGGCTTTCAGCGAAAAGCAATAACCATCGGGCGGGCAATTGAACCGAAGGCGTGAGCAAATGGCCGCTAAAACGCCCAGCATTTACAATAGGTCTCGTCGCCAATCCACGCCGGAAACCACAGGGGAGCAGATGTACGAAGTCACGGTAGAAGATTCATTTGCCGCG
>JBGPLR010000305.1:0-4896 GCA_041486545.1 Terriglobia bacterium | reverse complement strand
ATCATGATCTCCAAGGCCATCAATGAGAGCGACCGGCTTTCGTCCTGCCACAAAGGCATGCGCAGCCTGCTGGAGGCCCGCGATCTGATGTTCAACGTGTTCTCCTTCAAGACGGTGGACGACGCCGATACTGGCGGCAATCCTGACGAATTCCTGTTGCGCTACAACATCGGCGGTATTCACATCAGCCGCGCCGCGTTCGCCAAGCTGCGCACTGAAATTTCTCTGCAAGCTTTTGACGTGGAAGTGCCCATGATCTGGAGGAAGAGCGCGGTGCGCCTTTACACCGGCATGGTGCCGCTGGGACAGGGACTGTTTCACCGCATCGTGGTGCGCGAAGGCCGCGTGGCCCACGTGGACGCGCGCGACTTCGGACTGAAGAGATTCACCGAAGACAACTACTACGAAGTGTGCACCAACCCGCGCATCTACGAAGCCATTGAAAGCGTGCAGACCGCTACAGCCACAGCGCGGTAAATTTCTGTGCGTTTCCGCGTTTAAGCCTCGGGTCGCGCCTGACGGCGCTTTGAGCCTGCCCGCTTACTCCAGATAAATCCTGGGCATGCGCCCGGAAATGTTGCACAGAATATCGTAAGGAATGGTGGACGCCACGTTCGCCTGGTCCCACGCGGTGATCTGCCGCGACTCGGTTTCACCGATGACGATCACTTCGTCGCCCACGTCCACGCCGGCTATTCCGGTCACGTCCAGGGCGGTCAGGTTCATGCTGATGTTGCCGATCATCGTCGCGTAATCGTTGCGCACAATCACCCGCCCGCGCGACGACAAGTGGCGGTTCAGCCCGTCACCATAGCCCACCGGCACCACGGCAACGCGCGTCGCTGACTGCGTCACGTAACCGCTGCTGTAGCCAACCGGCTGGCCGGCTTCCACGTCGCGCACCTGCAGCACGCGGGTCTTCCAGGTCAAAGCGGGTTTCACCGGAAGTTCCAGCGACGAATCACTGGTCCCCGTGACCACCGAAGTGAGCGGCAGGGAATAGCCGTACAGCGACAGCCCCGGACGCACCAGGTTGAACCACGACTTGGGCCTGCTGGCGATGGCCGCGCTGTTCGCCATATGCCGCAGCGCCACGGTCAGGCCCATGTGGTTGGCTTTGTCCAGCGCTTCACGGAATCGTGCCAGTTGCTCCTCGCCCGCGGGATGGTCAATCATCTCCGACGCGGCAAAGTGGCTGAACATGCCTTCCAGGTAGATGTGCGGCGCGGACCGGATGGCGGAAAACATTTCCTTCAGGTCCGGCAGGTCAACGCCCAGGCGGTTCATGCCGGTGTTCACCTTCAGGTGGATGGCCACGGCGTTCTTGGGCTTCACGCGCTCGGCGGCGTTCTCCAGCAGCTCTATGTGGTTCCAGTCCCACACGGCGGGCGTAAGCCCGTAGCGGACCACGTCATTCTCTTCGCCGCGCCACAACCCGCCCAGCAGAAGGATGCGTCCGTGGATCCCGCCTTCGCGCAGTGCGACGCCTTCTTCCGCGGTGTTCACGGCAAACCACTTGGCGCCTTCTTCCTGCAACGCCAGCGCGCACGGCCCGGCGCCGTGGCCGTAAGCGTCACTCTTGATCACCGCGCAAACCACAGCTTCCGGCTGCACAAAACTGTGGACGGTGCGGAAGTTGTGCCGCAGCGCCGTGAGCGAGATTTCTATCCAGCAAGGGGGCGTGTGCATTGATCGGGAACCGGCTTCGTCAGTCGTTCGTGGCGCTTGGCGGGAAGGCCGTGTGGTGATTATAAGGCAGGGGGTTGGCGACGCCTTTTCGCCTCGGCTGCTTGAACCTTAGAAGTAAAGGACTTCCGCGTCCTCTGACTCCTCACCATGACCGTGTGGCACCGGCACTCCTGCCGGTGCTCTTCTGGCTTTTTCTTTGCGACCTCTGCGTCCTCGGCGGTGGAAGGCTTTTCCGATGTCGCCGATCTATTAACCATTTCGCCATGTAACATCCAGTTACTCCCACCCCCACCTCTCCCCATGCCCACATGTTGGAAGCAAAGGGTTTGTTCGATTCGACCCAACGGTCACCCAACTGTTTACTGGATAGTAAATTTCCCCGCTAACGCATTCACCTTGGCGGACTTAGCGTCCTTTTGCGGTGAACCTTTGGTTTTGTGATTTTCAGTTTCTTGGGCTGCTTGATTTTTCAAAGATCTTCACACCTCTGCCCTGGGGCAGGGACGCCTAAAGGCTAAGTGCTTATCGCTGTGTCACTATACCGTATTTTGTTCGCCGATGCAAGCGCGGACTAGTTCATCGGCCTAAATCGTGCCAGGGGCTCAAAGCTTGCCCTATCCCTACAAAAGCTTGTGGACCGCAGGCGCCCCCGCCTGCGCAACTGGGATGTGGGATGGGAATTCTCTTAAGGCGACGGAGTCTTTGGCGAGGTAGAAGCAGAAATCCTCTGTGTCAGCAACCGCAATACTGAATTCATGAAACCCCAAAAACGTTCACAGTTCCACTCAACATCATTGAGCGGCTGAACGAAGCCGTACTTGCCGTCCGTTTCAATCATCAATATTGCATCTGCAATCTAGCCTTCTTCGTATTTTCTGAAACGAAAGTTGGAGCGGGCCATTTCAATCATTCGCGTTGTTTCGCGTTGATTCGCGGCCCACTCTTCTCCGCGCCTCCGTGTCTCCGTGGTGAGCTCTTGCCTGGCCCCTCGCGTCGCACCTGCAAAGCTAGCACCTCCCGCGCCCCATCATTTAAACTCCCGCAAGCACTAAAACGGAGTCTTCATGCGCCTCAATCCACTCGTCAGAAAATCCTCCTTGCTTTCCTGCCTTCTCTTATGCGTCGCCACCATCGCACCCTCCCAAACCGCATCCGCCCAAACGCCCGCCGCCCGCCCGGACATTGACGACATCGTCACGCAGGTCCTAACCGCCAGCGGAGTTCCCAGCGCGCAAGTGGCAATCGTTGAAGTCGGCAAGCTGACCTACGCGAAGGCTTATGGCCAGGCGCGGCTTGATCCTCCGCTGCCCGCGCGGACGGACATGCGCTATTCCATCGGTTCCATCAGCAAGCAGTTCACGGCCGCCGCCATCCTCATGCTGGCGGAAGAAGGCAAGCTCTCGCTGGACGACCACGTTGAAAAGTTTGTCCCCGGACTGACGCGCGGCAATGAAGTCACGGTGCGCCAGTTGCTCAGCCACACTTCCGGATACCAGGATTACTGGCCGCAGGATTACGTTCCGCCTTTCATGCTGACCACCGTCACGTCGCAAAAGATACTAGATCTATGGGCGCGCAAGCCGCTGGATTTTGAACCCGGGACCAAGTGGCAGTACAGCAATACCAACTTCGTGATCGCCGGGATGATCGTGGAAAAAGCCGGGCGCATGCCGTTTCTCGACTTCCTGCGCACGCGCATCTTCAAACCGCTGGGGATGGATAGCGTCGCGGACATTGACCAGAACACGCTGGCCGCAACCGACGCCACCGGTTACTTCCGCTACGCCCTGGGGCCGCCGCGCGTGGCGCCCAAGGAAGGCAAAGGCTGGCTGTTTGCCGCGGGCGAGCTGGCCATGACCGCTGAAGACCTGCAGAAGTGGAACATCTCACTGATCAAGAAGGGCCTGCTTAAGGCGGCGTCGTATAAAGAACTGGAAACCGAAACTCGCCTCAAAGACGGCGGCGGCACGAATTACAGCCTGGGCATACGCGTGCTCCACGTCAACGGGCACTTGGTCCTGCAGCATGGCGGAGAAGTTTCCGGATTCACCGCAACCAGCGTTGTGCTGCCTGACGACGGCGTGGCCGTGGTGGCGCTGACCAATCAGGACGCCGTGGACGCGTCGGCAAAGATCAGCACGGGGATTGTGAACCAACTGGTGGCCATCAATCCTCCGATGGATCTGTCGCAGGATGTGCGCGTGCGGAAAATTCTGGACGGCCTGGCCCATGGGCAGATTGACCGCGCGTTGTTCAGCGACAACGCCAACGCCTACTTCACTGACGTTGCGCTGAAAGACTACGCTGCCAGCCTGGCGCCGCTGGGCGCCATGGAAACTTTACGGCAGACTGCAACCGGCAAGCGCGGCGGCATGACATTTTGGAATTACGTTGCGCGCTATTCGAGCAAAGGCGTGGCGATTTCCATCTACGCGTTGCCCGACGGCAAGATTGAGCAATTCCTTGTGAGTCCGCAGCAGTAGGAGATTTGTGTGATGGTGGAAGCTCGGCCATCCATGGCCGCGAAAGAGGACTGTGGAAGACGCGCTTCAGGGTTGTGCGCTCGCGACTAAACGCTGAGTCGTATTGAACAGTTTGAGTGATTGAGTTCGCTTAGTTCGTACTCGCAGAGCACGAAGCGGTGGGCCCCCGGTGATCGGCCATGTTTTCACGAAGGAAACATGAATCGAAAGAGCGCCCGTCAGGGCGCGCGATAACGGTAGCCCTGGCCGTTAGGCCTGGGACAGTGAGATATTGAAAGATGAGCCCCTTCAGGGGCGGCACAGTATGGCACATACTTTCAGCAAGCACCATTTCCACATTGTCTTTCAGCACTAAGGGACGCCGGAAGCTCATCTCAAAGCAGGTTCGCAGTCAGCTCTGGAGCTACATGATCGGCATCTGCAGGAACGTGGGAATTATTGGGCTTGCGATCGGCGGCGTAGAGGACCACGTCCATGCCCTGGTCGAGCTGCCGCCAAGCATGACCGTACCTAAGGCGGTCAATCTGCTGAAGTCCAACTCTTCCCGATGGATGAATCAGCAGGGAATCGAGTTTGCCTGGCAGGAAGGCTACAGCTCGTTCGCCGTAAGCGCGTCAAATATTCCGGCGGTGAAGAGATATGTTCTGAATCAAGAGACGCACCATCGCAGAATGAGCTTTGAAGATGAGTTATTAGCGCTTCTCCGGAAACATGGGATTGAGTT
>JBGPLR010000304.1:0-4906 GCA_041486545.1 Terriglobia bacterium | reverse complement strand
GTGCCTTCAAACACGGTATTGATCCAGCAGCGCAGGCAGCGCTGGGCCTCCTCGACGGCGGTGGCTTCATCAAAACCGACTTCCACTTCAGTGACGCCGGTGCGCCGCTCCAGCGGAACCATGGGGACGGAGTGCCGCGCGATCTCCATGTAGTTGGTGATCATCTGGTGCATGTCCAGGACTTCAACTTCCAACAGGGGGTCAGCGTGTTTTTGTCCGCGAAGAAATTCGTCAATGCCTACGGCCGCCCGTTTGCCGTCGGCCACGCTGTCAATGATCAGACGCGGGCCGAAGACGCAGTCGCCTCCGGCGAAAATGCCAGGGACGGAGGTCATCAAGTTCTCGCGATCTACAGAAATCAAGCCGCGGGGGGAGATGGCGACTTTGGAGTCCGTGCCGAGAAAGTCCAGGTTGGGAGACTGGCCGATGGCCAGAATGACCGTGTCGCACTCCACCAGAGACTCGCTGCCGGGTTCAAACTGAGGATTGAAGCGGCCATTTTCGTCAAACACGCGCGCGGTGCGGACAGTCTCAAGGGCTGTGACGTGGCCGTTTTGGCCGATCACGCGACTGGGGCCTTGCCCCGCATGAATAATGACGCCTTCCGTCTCGGCTTCTTCTATTTCCTCGAAAGCGGCGGGCATTTCATTACGGCGTTCAATGCACACGATGTGGACTTCACTGGCGCCCAGGCGCAGCGCGGAAAGGGAAATGTCCACCATTTCGTTGGTGGCCACTGAAGTCAAATTCTTTTCGTAGTTTTCAGTAGGAGCATCCGCGGCCAAGGGATTTGCCCCAGGATTCTGCGACTCATGCTGGCGGACGACTTCACGCGCCGCGGAGCGGGCCACGTCCATGGCCACGTTGCCGCCGCCGATCACCACAACTTTCTTGCCAATGGTGAACTTGTAGCCCAGGTTTACGTTGAGCAGGAAATCAATGCCTTTGTAAACGCCGTCGAGATCTACGCCGGGGATGGAAAGGTCGCGGCTGCGGTGCGCCCCCACCGCGATCAGCACGGCGTCAAATCCCTGAGAGCGAAGTTCTTCGATGGAAAAATCTTTGCCCGCGCGCTGGTTCAGCTTGAGCGTGACGTCACCGGTCTCCAGAATTTCGCGGACTTGGGCTTCTACCACGTCGCGCGGCAGTCGGTATTCGGGGATACCCAGATACAACATTCCGCCGGGGACGGCGGCGGCTTCAAAGATGGTGACCGAGTAGCCCATCAGCGCCAGGTCGTGCGCGGCGGAGAGTCCCACGGGGCCGGCTCCGATTACGGCTACCTTCAGTCCCAGCTTGGGGAGCGGTTCAACGGAATTCGGTTTGAAATTTCTAGACTCCGGTCCGTGGCGTTCGGTCAGAAAGCGCTTGAGGGCGCGAATCTGAATCGGCCGGTCAATCTCACCGCGGCGGCACGCCGTCTCACAAGGATGCGCGCAGACGCGGCCGCAGATGCTGGCCAGGGGATTGGGATCGCGTGCGAAACGGTAGGCTTCTTCAAAGCGGCCTTCTGCAATCAGGGCAACGTAGCGTCCGGCGTTGGTGTGCGCGGGACAAGCCATCATGCAGGGGAAGTTGGTGTTCAGCCAGTCCCGGTCCACCGCCTTGTTTTCAAATCTTTTACTCATGAGATCGGGCTCTCAATCAAGAAAAAGGTTGGAGCAGGAAAGCGCTGGCCTTCCTGCTCCATGGCAGTTATTGCAGAGTGAAATCGGCGGTGGCTGCTCCGCTGACGGTGACTGGCTTGGATTGGACTTTTTTGCCTTCATGCCATGCGGTCACAGTGTATTGGCCGTCTGGGATGCTGGCAATGGTGTAAGTCCCGTCTGCAGCGGTTTCAGCAAAGTACGGTGTGGGAGAAACGACAATGTAGCCGGACATTTCGGGATGCACGTTGCACAGCAGCGTGACCACGCCGGGATCAGTAAATTTGAATGGACGCTTCTGCCCCTGCGGCCAGGTGCCCATGTTGTGGGTCTTCTTCTTGTCGCCTGAGATATGCGGCCAGAAGACGTTGTGCTGCACCTTGTCGCTGTTCAGGAACTCCACCGTGGTTCCCACTTGGATGACCGCGATGTGGGGCTGGAACAGCAGTCCCTTTTGGTCGATGACAACGGTCTTATCTGCCATCACCGGGGTGCCTTCAACGTAGACGACTGATTTGCCGGGCGTTACTTTGCCTTTGATGGAGCCGGCCAGGCAGACTTGCGTGCCTACAAGGGCGACTGCCATCAGTACGAACACGAATTGCTTTTTCATGATTCCTCTCTAATCTGACTACACTAATTAGAACACCCATTCCAGCGCAGTTACTGCAGTATTTGTGCGGAAAGCATTGGTCGCCGTCGGCAAGCCGGTTATGGGGTTGGTCACCACGGTCACAAACTGCTGCGGCCGGAACTGGTATTCGAATGACGCCTTGATGTTAGCGTGGATCAGGAACTGGACGCCAGGTGTGATGCGGTTGCGCGTTTGGCGGAAGGGCAACACAAAGGGCGAATCCGTGCTCGCGGCTAGGCCGTTGATTTTGTCCGGACCGGAGTTGACCGCATCCCACCGCATAATGGCTATCAGCCAGGGGTGAATCAGATAGTCAGCTTGCACAAACCCGCCGGCAAAAGTCGCAGGAGTACCGCGAATGAACCCCACAGTGGGAGAGGGCGCGCCGGCGATCGGCAGCGGAACCAGCGCGCCAACGCCATCCACAGGCAGCAGGTTGTGGTCGTGGCCGTACATGAACAAACCGTATACGTTTAGATTGCGGTAGTTGACGCTGAAGTCGCCGCCCGTGCGGTAGAACGGCTCGCGTGCCGTCAGCACCACCGGATCGCCAAGCAGGTTCTCACCGCTGAAACGCTGCACTGAACGTCCGTAGAACCAGAAGGTGCCTAAGTTGACGTAGGTGTGATCGCGCGGTCCACTTGCGCCCGCGGCCTGGACGCCGTTGCGGCTGGCAGGATCGCGCTCCAGGTTGAAGCGGTAGGAGAATCGCGCATAGATGTCTTTAAAGTTGGAATCCGACGCAAAGCCCGCCGGCGAAGGAACAAATGAGCTGCTGTTAGCTGACTGGCTGATTCCGCTGGTGTTCTGGTCAATGAATGCAATGGAATAATGATAGCCGCCGTACTGGTGGCCGCCGCTGAATTCTATTCCATTCATCCCGTCCGCCATGGTGAGCTGGTTGTTCACATTGTGCTGCGCGGTAAAGGCGGGGTTCACGGCGCCAAGATTGTTCTGATCAAAGATGTCCCAGCCGCTGATGTTGTGGCTGCGCGCCGGGCTGAAAGGCAGATCGAGTTCAAAGCGACCCACGCGGAAGCTGAGCGAGTCCTTGGGAAGCTTAATAAGGCGGCCGATGTTCACGAATTTCAGGTAGCCGTCGCCCAGACCGCCCGACGCGTTGTCGCCGGCCACGCTGATGTCTTCATCCACCCAGAAGGCGATATCGCTGCCAAAGTTGCCGGCCACGAAGATACTGAACAGGCCGGTGCTGAAATCGGTCTTAGGGATGAAAGGCGCAGGCGTTCCAGGCGGGACGAGCGAATCAAAGTTTCCGCGATTTCCACTGGTCTTCTGGAAGAACGTGTTCATGCGCAGCCCGATGGGCGGCATTCCAGGGATGGTTCCCGGCCACACAGCCTTGGGAAAGAGGTCCTTTTGCGCGGGCGCGCCCAACATGACGGGTGGGACCTTCAGGAAAGTCTCATCGTCAGCGGGGAACTTGAACCCAGCGTCCTTGAAGGCTTTGCCGAAATCGTTGAGCTTGGGAAAATCTGAGTGGCAAGTGGTGCATGAGGTTTGATACTGCCGCGCAAATGCCGGGATGGCCTGGCTGGTGGCGGGGATTAAGACAATTACCAAACAGCCAATGCTCCACATCGCGATTTGCATCAAGATGGACTGCTTCTTCATAAGTGCTCCTTTGCTAGATTTGGAACACCGGATGGGCTTTGGTACCGGCATTCTGAGTCCTACAGCCAAATCACTGGTAAGTTGTGATAATGAAAGTCTCAATGCGAGATGTTAGGCAATCCGCTTGAGCTAGGATGTGACGAATATCACAGGTGATTGAATCCAAAGAAACTGAGGATGCCCGAGACCTAACTCAGTAAGAGTTGGCTACGCGGCTGAGCGTGGATCCGGCAGCGAAGCAGGCGGTTTTGCTGGGGCGCGTGCTTTAGTACGCCAGGAAGCTGTCTCTGCTCCCGTGACAAGAGGCTCGGAACACCAGTTGGCCAAGCCGCGATGCAGGAAAGCGCTGATCAAGCGCAGAAGTAGAACGTGAGGCTGCAGCGACCGGCGCCATCAGCGCGACACCAAGGGCGAGGCCGACCCCGCTGCCAGAAATGCCGAAACCTCGCCAGAGAATTTCGAATTCGTCAGCGGTTTGTCGCGCAGCGACCAAGAAAAAAGAGCACATCGAAGGTGCTGATGTGCTCTGAGTAATAGCCGTTGCGCTCCAATTTCGAAGCCCATCATAGGGGCTATGGTCAACGAGCAAAAGAGTACAGAGGTAACCACTTGCCGAGATGTTGCCAGCGGCACCCCTCTTATGCATTTCTGAAGATGCGAGCGGCCAGCCGCGGAGAACGGCATATCGTAGAATGGATTTCGGGCCGAGATGGCGAAACTGGCAGACGCAGCGGACTTAAAATCCGCTGGGCCGCAAGGCCCGTGCAGGTTCGAGACCTGCTCCCGGCACCAACTGCCAACGAGTTAGCTTGCTAGGCTTCATCGTCCGAGTCCGCGAAGGCGCCCGATTGTGTCAGTTCTGTGCTAGTTCCGGCCGTTGGTTCACTACCCTGCTGCTACGCCGCGAGTCCGCGTGATCCGGTGCTGGATGTGGTGACGACGGCGACTTGATTCGCTGCGTGCTTCGGGCGGGGCTTGTCCCTGACCACCACCG
>JBGPLR010000303.1:0-4910 GCA_041486545.1 Terriglobia bacterium | reverse complement strand
TGCCACCGCAGCCTGGGTCGCGGGCTGCGCATGGTTGCTGGCATCTTTCAAACGGACCACCAGCTTGTTGCCCTGCGGCACCACTTCAAAGTCGTGCATCGCTGCCAGGTCCACAACCACACGCGTGGCCGGTGGCGCGTCTTGATAGCGCGCCGCGCGGACTGCTTTCACGTCATGCGAATTGACCGAGATGTCCCGCGGCCGGCCTTCCAGAAGCGCGTTGGGGATGTCCACTACCAGCCGGTCCGGCGACTTCAACCTCATGGTGCTGGCGGTCATGGGACCGCTACCGGTAATCTCCACGTTCAGGCCGTCGCCGGCGCGAACCACGGAGATGCCTTGCACGCGCGTAACGGCCGCCCGCCGCGTCGAAGCATGGAACCCAACCGGGGTTGGCGCATGGGAAGCGGCTTCAATGTCCCGCTTGGAGGGGACCACGGCAGGGGCGCCGGTTACCCGCACTTCCACGCCGCCTTCCACGTCAACTACGGACGCCTTGGCGCCGGACACCAGACTCAACTCCACGCGCACCACTTCCGCGCCGCTTCCGGTGCGGTACGTTGACACGCGATACGAGCGCACTCCGGGAGCAAACACCGCATGCGCCCGCGGGTCAGGACGCGGCATGGAAACTCCGGCCAGGTCCACCAGCATCAAGTTGTCGGCAGGGCGATACTCGGTATGAGTAAACGTCCCGCTGGCCATGATGGTGATCACACCAGCGTTGTCGCGGCTCTTCACCAGGACTCCCGACAGTTGCGCCACGGATGCTGACGCCACCGCGGTTGTCGCGATGGCCAACGTAACGATTCCTAGCAGTTTCTTAAGCCTCATCTCTTTGTCTCCCTACGGCAACAATCACAGTTTCGCTGGGGCGTGCGCGGCCGTCCCCGGCGTCTTGCCAAACGCCTTGAGCCGCTGTCGCTGATAATGAACGATTCATATATGACGCCTTGAAATCACTTTCCTCTGCTCACAAAACTTGTTCGGCCCGCCAATGTTTTCGTTGCTTCCTGACCGAATATCATCCGGCCTTCGCCTATGAAGGCGGGGCCAGCTTCTTTACCACTTCGCGCGCCGTCTCACGGCCCAGCGCGTCCTTTACGAATTCACGGAAGACAATGGAATCGCTGGTGATCTTCTCCACGCTTCCGTTGAATACCTGGTCGTTTTCCCGCAGCGTATAAGTCTTTTGTATGCTGTTGGAAACCACCGCAAGCATCTTCCCGCTGATGTCCCGCACCGTGCCGCGCAGGACCAGCTCAGGAATGTTCAAGCAGCGCTTGCCCGTGCTGCAGCCGGGTTGTGGCCCCCTCGGACCTTCAATGCCGCGGATCGGGCTCACGAACGGATCGCGGCGCCCCGCCGCCCCCATCAACCGTTGGGCCGGCTTCTTCTTTTCCGGCGGCGTCACTTCCGCCACCTTAGGTTGTCCTGTGGCGGGCTTCTTGGCGACCGTCGCCTGCCCTCTTGCGGATTTCTTCTTCTTCGCTGGGGTGGTCGCTACAATGGTGGGTTTTTTGCCGCCTTTTTTCGCCGGAACCGGTGACGGTTTGGCGACAATCTGCGGCGCCGGGCCGGGCTTGCTCGCGGCTGGCGCACTCACTGCAGGCTTGCCTGCCGCGGCAGGACTGGCGGCCGGTTTTGCTGCTGCACCCTTGGCAGCGCCAGCCGGTGCGCTGGTCGCCGGCTTCTTGGATGCCTGGGGCTGCCCCGCCTGCGGTTTACTGGTGGCAGCGGACGGCGATTTGACAGGCGTCGCAGTCGGGGCCGGCGACTTTCCGGCATTCTGCGCCGTGGCCATTGTCGCCATGGCTGCCGTGAGCGCGAGAATTTGAATCAGCTTCATCTTAAGTTCCCCTGGCTCCGTCATCGAGCTCAATTTGGCCTGGGCTGTACCGGTGCGGCCGCTGCTGGCGGCTGTCCCGGACGAACCGGCCCGGCCGGCGCTGGAGGTTCCGGCTCGTGACTGTAAAACGTTGTTGCCGTGCAGCTGGCTACCACCGTCTCCCCTTGCTGGTAGGTGTAAGTGTTCTTCACCTTCGCCGCACTGGTGTTTTTGATGTTGGCCATCTGCAGATTGTCAATGTTGATGATGCGCTCCAGTTCGGAAACACGCTGGAAGAAGTTCAGGACCGCGTAATAGGGTCCGTCAACGTCAATGGTAAACGGCACTTCACTGTAGAATTCCCTGTTGGCCACCGGCAGCGCGGTGTATCGGCGGATCTCAATGTTTGACGTCGCGGCCGTATCATGCAGCAGGCGGATGAACTGGTCCGCATCTTTCTCATCCGGCACAATCTTCTTCTGGATTTCCATCTGCTGCTGCAGGATGGCCATTTGCCGGTTCAGCTCTTGCAGTTTGGGCTCAAACTCCCGGAGCTGCGCGTTCTCCCGGTTCTTGTCCGCGATTTTGGTCTTGAGCGCCTGGTTGGCCTGCACTTCACCATTGAGAAAGGCGTACCAGTACGCCGTTCCCGCAATCAATACCACCAGCAGCATGATGCCGAATCGCGCGCCGAACGACATTTCATTGAATTTCGCCATAAACTTACCGTCTCCAACCGCCGCTTACGCTAAGATTCCTTCTGAATCTTTCCGGTCAATGCCTTTTCGCAAATCAATTCAAATTTGAACGCCTGCAGTTCTTTTACAGAGGAGTCTTGTGCGGTTTCCTTGATCTCCACGGACTTGAACGCCCCGCTTTTTCTCAAGTTGGCCATCAAGTCGGCCACCGCGTCGGCGCTCAGCGCCATACCGGTAAAGTCAATGCTCCGGCCGTCATCGGTCATGGCTTCCAGCCACACTGCGTCCGTTTTGTTGACCGTGTCCGCGATCCGGTTGAGCATCTCAAACGGCCCTTTCTGCGCTTCTTTCAGATCGTCAATGACTTTCAGCCGCCGTTTGAACATATCGGCTTTTCTTTGGCTGGCTTCGTACTTCACTTTCACATCAGCCAATCGCTGGTTCTCGATCAACGCGATTTCCAGGTCTTTGTTCAGCTTGGGGCGTTCGATGCGCACGTAATACCAGTACGAACCTCCGATTCCAACCGCCAGCAGTCCCAGGAAAGCGATCACCAGGACAACCGTGCTGGAGCCTTCTCCGGGCATGGACGGCGCTGAGGGACGTTTCCCCCCTCGTGTTTTTCGCGGTGTTCCGAGCAGGTTGATGCGAATCATAGGTTCTCAAAGCTCCTGAGGGCCAAGCCCACAGCCACTGCGAGCTGTCCCGGGTTCTGTTCCAGGGTCTCGTTCTCCATGGCGTCCATGGGCGGCATAATTCTCTGGAACGGGTTCAGGATCTCCACCGGCAGTGAGAACTCCTGGCGCAGGGCCTCTATCAGCCCCGGCACTTTGGACGAACCGCCGGCAATGAAAATGCGCTCAATGTGCTCGCCCGAAGCCGTGGCGCGGAAGAAGTCAAACGTCTTCTGGATTTCAAGCACGATGATTTCCGTTACTTGCTGCAGGATGGGCTGCTTGGCGTCTTCGCTGACCGTCCCCACTTTTTTGCCCAGTTTGAGCGCCTCAGCGTCATCAAAGCTCAAGTCCAATTCCTTCTGCAGCGAATCGGTGTACTGGTTGCCGCCTACGCTTACGTCGCGCGTAAACAGCGGCGTGGTCCCCTTGACGATGTTGATGTTCATCACGCTGGCCCCCAGGTTCAGCAGGGCCACGGTCGCGTTGGGGGAGGGCTGGTAGTTGTATTCGTAGCAGTTCTGCAGCGCGAAAGCGTCAATGTCCACAATGGCCGGGGCCTTGCCGGCCAGCGAGAGCACGTTGGTGTAGTTCAGGATCTTGTCTTTTTTCACGGCCACCAGCAGCACGTCCATCTGCGGGCCGGTGTCGTCCGGGTTCAGGATGTCAAAGTCCACGTTCACGTCAGCGATGTCGAACGGAATGTGCTGGGCGGCTTCCGTGGTGATGCTTTCCGCCAGTTCCGCTTCGCTCATGGGCTGCACGCCGATTTTCTTCACAATCACCGAGTGCCCGCTGACGGAAGTGGCCACGTTCTTGGTCTTGATGTTGTGGTCGGCGAAGATCTTGCTGATCGCGCTGGAAACACTGCCCGAGTCTACGATCATGGAGTCCACCACAATGTCACTGGCCAGCGGCTCCACGCCCAGGTGAGACACTACGATCTCGCCCTTGGAGCGCTTCAGCTCAATGGCCTTGATGGAACTGGACCCGATGTCCAACCCTACGATTGATTTTCCTGAACCAAACATGCTGTCCGCCTTGTTCTACTCTGCCTGGGATCGGACCCTATCGTCCGCCCGCTGTTTTGGCGCCTTTTGGCTTCTTTTTGGCGCCGCTCATGTTCATGGTGCTCTTCTGTTCCATCCATTGGTCCAGAATGGTCTTCTTGAATTTCCAGCGGTTCCCGAGTTTGAAGGCAGGGATCTTTTCCTCGGTCACGTACTTATACAGCGTGTCCGGACTGACTCCCAGATACTGCGAAGCCTGTCGAATGTTCATCACTTCACGCGAATCTGCCGCCATAAGCGTTAGCCTTTCCACGGTGGGTTCTTGGGCTCCACCCAGGCCTTGGATAAATCCTTTGTCTTCTCGGGGGGGAAAACTTCAGGTCGAAGCGAGTTATAGCTGGCTTAATTCAGGAGGTCAATAGGGAACTTCCGGTTTCTACCCGTGTTTCCGGTGTATCTTTGGGGCTAGTACCTTTTTCTGCCTGCTATATCTCAAAATGGCGGGTCACCAAGGCCAGTGCACCACAAGATATTGGGGTGTTAATGCACAAAGCTCACAATTTGGCCTGAAAGTTACCAAGGACTCGAGCAATTTGAGCGGTGGTAACGGCGAAAGTAACCGAAGACTCGCCGTCAAGCAGCCAAGCCGCGAATCGAGCGACGAATCACAGTCTTCCCCAACTCCGAAAAACCTTTTGCG
>JBGPLR010000302.1:0-4920 GCA_041486545.1 Terriglobia bacterium | reverse complement strand
GTATCCTGCGCGCCCACCGGCCGCCCTAAACGAATGGGGATGTTCAAGGTCTCAAAATACCCCGGACTGACAACGTGGCGGTAGATCTCGGTTCTTTTTCGGCCCTCGGTATATCCCGGAACCACTCCTGCCGTAATGCTCATCCCCGCGCCGATGGCGTTCCGGTCAGAAAAAGCCACGGACTGTACGCCGGGAAGCCGGGCCACGCGACGTTGCAGCTCCGTGTAGTACTCATCAAGTTGCGTGCCCTTGTAACCGTTCAGCCCCGGACGCACGGAAAACAGCAGCACGTTCTGGCGATTGAAGCCCAGATCAAGCCCCTGCAGACGATCCAACGTCCTGAGCAGAAGCCCGGCGCTTACCAGCAGAAGCAGACATAGCCCGACTTGTCCCGCAACCAGAAGTTTTCCCACTGTCAGTTTCTTCCCCGCGCCCCCGGTGGACGATTGCTTGAGTGAACTCAGCAGGTCTACGCGCGTGGCTCGCAACGCCGGCGCCAGGCCGAACAGAATCCCGCTCACGACGCAGGCCACGGCGGTAAACAACAGGACGCGGGTATCCAGATGCAACTCCAGGTGGATTGCATCACGTCCGCTGGAAAGCAGCGCCAGCAGGATTCGGCCTGCCCACTTGGCCACCACCAGTCCCAGCGCGCCGCCGCAGCATGCCAGCAGAATACTTTCCGTGAGCAACTGGCGAATCAAGCGGAAGCGCCGCGCCCCCAAACTCAAGCGGACGGCAATTTCCCGCTGTCTTGCGCTGGCCCGCGTCAGTAACAGAGCGGCCACATTGCCGCAGGCGATCAGCAGCACCGCGCCCACCATGGCCATAAGCAGCCACAAGGAACTGGAAAATTGCCGGCGCAAATTGTCCAGGCCTTGTTTGATGGGAGCTGCCCGCAACAGCGGTTTGTTCGCATCCGGAGTTGCCACCACAGCGCTAAGAGTTTGGTCGAAGATTATGGCCAGTTCGGCCTCGGCCTGTTTCTGGCTGACCCCGGGTTTCAACCGGCCCACCACACCCGCCCACCACACTTTGGGGTCCTTCACGAATAAGAGACCGCTGTCGGGTGGTGCCTGGCGGGCCTGCTCCTGAGAATACTTGACCAGAGGAATGAACAAGTCCGGAAGGCTGCCGGGTTCCAGTCCGAAGAAATCCGGCGGCGCCACGCCTACAATGGTGAGCGGCAGGCCGTTGATAAAGACGGTCTTCCCTACGGCTTGCGAACTTCCGCCCAAGCGCCGCTGCCAAAACCTGTAAGAAACCACGGCCGTGGCCGGCGCTGATTCCTGGTCGTCTTCCGGCAGGATGGTGCGGCCCTGCACGGCCTGCACGCCCAGTCCTTCAAAATAATTGCCGGAAACACCCTGAATTCCGGCGGCTTCCGCGCGCCCGTCAATCCCCACGTTCACCTGGTCGCTATTCGCGGCGAAGGCGAAGGTGCTGGAGAAAACGTGGTTTTGCTCCTTGAATTGCTGATAGGCCGCATAGGAAAAGGAGTAACTGTTCATTCCCTTTCCCTCTTCACCGAATGAGCTGCCTTCCAGATCGTTGACGAATTTTTCCGGCCAATCTTTGGCATACCAGTTCAGCATCACCAGTTGCTGCGGCTGCTCCACCGGCAGCATGCGCAGCATCACCGCATCAATCGCGCTGAAAATGGCGGTGTTGGCGCCAATGCCCAGGGCCAGCGAGGCAATCACCACCAAAGAGAAGCCCGGATTCCGGGCGATCATGCGACCGGCATAGCGCAGATCTTGCGCCAGCGTCTCCAGGAATTGCAGCCCGCGCTGCCGGCGATAGACGTCCTGCGTCTGGGCAACGCCGCCGAAGTGTTTCATCGCGTCACGGTGCGCCTCTTCCGCGGACATCCCCTTGCGGCGGTTCTCTTCCTCCAGCAACTCCAGATGGGCGCGGATCTCCTGGTCCAGCTCCCAATCTTGCTGACGTTGGCCAAACAGCCCTTTGATGCGCGCACCCAGAATTCGCAACCAGTCCATATGGCTCGTTTCTCCCCATCACCCGGCGGCGGGTCAATAGCGCCGGGCGGCTCTCCTGTTGATATCCAACAGAAATAGACTCCCTTTCCTTTTGAATGTCAACAGGAGAGTTGCTGTGCCCCAACAGCTCCCGAACATTACGCTAGAGCACGATCTTCGGCTGGAAGAGCGTCCCGGCGACTCTCTTGGCGATGGCCAGCAGTTCCCTTTGCCCGGCGAACACCCGCACCATGCCGGCTTTGCTGAATTCCGGCAGGTTAATTGCTCCGCCGTGCTTGAGGCGGACCACGCTCTCCGGGGGGGCCATCACTGCGGGAAATTCCGGCAATACCAGCCGGGGATGCAGGAACAATTCGTCGATTGCGCCGGCAGCCATGGCTTGTGCCAGCTCGTCCAGCGTGTGGGCATTTTCCAGATCAAATTCGCGGACCGCGGTGCGAACCAGCGCCGCCAGATGCGCCCCCGTCCCCAGGACTTTGCCCAGGTCGTGCGCCATGGCGCGCAGGTACGTCCCCGAGCTGACCCAGGCTTTGAAGCGCGCGTTCTTGCTTTGCGGGTCCCAATCCAGGATTTCAAACTCTTTCACGTCCACTTCCTTAGGCTTGAGTTCTACCTCCTGGCCTTTGCGCGCCAGTTTGTAGGCCGGGACGCCGGCAATCTTCTTGGCCGAGAACGGTGGCGGCATCTGCTGTATCTTCCCCGTAAAACCGGCCGCGGCGGCCCGGATCTGCTGCAGGGTCAAGTTCACTGGCAGCTCCGGGCCGGTAGGGTCCCCGGCGGCGTCATAGGTGTCCGTCGCCTGGCCAAAGCGAATCACGCCTTCGTAGCGCTTGTCGGAGTCGGTGTAGAACTGGGCCAGTCGGGTGAAACGGCCCATTACCAGGGGGAGCACGCCGGTGGCGGTGGGGTCGAGCGTCCCCAGGTGCCCCACGGACTTCTCCCCGCAGATGCGGCGCACCCGCGCCACCACGTCATGCGAGGTCATCCCGCCCGGTTTGTTGATGATCAGTACCCCGTCCACTTGAGTAACTCCGTGATATCAAGCATCATAATCAAGAAGCAGCAAATTAATGCTCCCCATTAAAGACGACGCGCCGCGCTCCTCCACGCCATACGTCACTTATTTCCTGATCGTACTGAACCTCTTCATCTTCCTTTTTGAATCCACTCTGCGGCCGCGCGCGCTGGCCAGCTTTCAATCTGAGTTTGGCCTGGTGCCGCTGCGCGTGGACGCTTGGGTGTCCGGCGCATTGCCGGCATCCTACGCCCTGTTTCCCTTCTTCACCTCCATGTTTCTCCATGCGGGCTGGATGCATGTGATTTTCAACATGTGGTGGCTAGCGATCTTCGGCGACAACGTTGAAGACCGTCTGGGCCACTTCGGTTACTTGGTTTTCTATATCGTCTGCGGCCTGGGCGCCAACCTGACGCACTTTGCCTTCAACTTCAACTCTCCCCTGCCCGCGGTGGGCGCCAGTGGAGCTGTTGCCGGTGTTGCGGGCGCTTATTTCCTTCTTTTTCCGCGGGCGAGAGTTCTTACTTGGTGGGTGTTCTTCGTGTTCTGGCTTCCGGCTTGGCTGGTCCTAGGCTACTGGTTTCTGGGCCAGTTTCTCAGCGGAGTAGCTTCCGTTCTCCCATCCTCCGGTGGAGCGTCGGCATTGCCTTCTGGGCGCACGTGGGAGGATTCGTCTGCGGCTTGCTGCTGATCAAACTGCTGCCGACGCGCAAGAATGTTTATGCGTTTGAAGATTATTGAGAGACGTAGCAGTGCTACCTCTCTCAGCCGACGGCATCTTCGATTGCACAGATTCTCTTACAACATACCCGCAGCCGGCAAAACCCTGATCTCATCGATCGAAGCATTGGCCGGCGCCGAAACCGCGTGCAACACAGCTTCCGCGACTGTGTCGGGCGACACCATCTTGGCCCGTGGAGCGTCCGGCCAGAATTGCTGCCATATGTCAGTGTCCGTTGCGCCGGGCAACAGCGCCACCACACGGATGCCGCGCTTGCGCAGATCTTCTCTCAGTGCTTGGGTAAAGCCCATCGCTCCGAACTTGGACGCGTTGTACGCGGACATCCCCGCGAACGGCTGCACCGCGGCAACCGACAGGTTATTCACAATGGTCCCGCCCGCGCGCATCAGCGGCAGAGCGGCTCTGGTGACCAGGAATGTCCCGGTAAGATTGGTATCAATTACCTGCTTCCAGGTTTCAGTGGAAAGCTGGTCAACCGGCGCCAGCGCGTGGGCCACGCCGGCGTTGTTGATCAGGACGTCAATCGTCGAATGGTGTTGTTTGATTTGCTGAAAAGCGTTTTGTACTGCGGCGGGATCGGTGATATCGAAGACCAGGGTTTCAATGTTGGTGGCTTTCAGCGAGTCCGCAGCGGCTTGGAGCGATACCGCATTGCGTCCTGTCATGATGACCTTGTAACTGGCGCCTGCGAACGTCCGCGCCAGAGCCAAACCGATCCCTCGGCTTCCGCCGGTGATCACGGCGAGTTTGGAGTTGGCCATCTAAAACGCGCTTCCGTTCTTGCCGCTCCTGATCAGCGAGAGGAATTCCTTCCGCGTCTTGTCTGACGAGCGGAAGCTGCCCAGCATATGCGACGTCACCGCCGACGAATGCTGCTTCTCCACTCCGCGCATCATCACGCACATATGGCGGGCTTCAATCACCACGCCCACGCCCTGCGGCTCAATAGCTTCCTGCAAGGTTTCTGCGATCTGCACGGTCAGACGTTCTTGAATCTGCAAGCGGCGGGCAAAGATGTCCACCAGCCGCGGGATCTTGCTCAAGCCAACGACCTTGCCGTTGGGGATATAGGCCACGTGGACCTTGCCAAAGAACGGCAGCGCGTGGTGCTCGCACAGGCTGAACATCTCAATGTCTTTGACGATGACCATCTCATCGTAGTT
>JBGPLR010000301.1:0-4923 GCA_041486545.1 Terriglobia bacterium | reverse complement strand
TCGGCCAGGTCCAGATCGTCCTGCTCGGCCTGCAACTCCACGTCAGCTTCATCGCCCATGGCGGCCAATAGCTCGTCCACGTTCTCTTCCGGGCCGCGGTTGCCGCCGTAGGCTTTGTCAATGGCGTCCATGATGGCCGATTCGGATGCCACCACCGGCTCAATGTTGAAGCCGGTCATGAACTTGATGTCGTCCATCGCGTAGACGTTGGTGGGGTCCACCATGGCGATGGTCAGCGACGCTCCCACGCGGCTCAGGGGCAGGATCTGGTAGCGCTTGGCGGTTTCTTCCGGGATCAGCTTGACGACGGAGGGGTCAATTTCAAAATATTGCAGATTGATGGCCGGCACACCGTACTGGCGGGAAAGAAAGTTAGTGACCTCTTCGTCGCTGACAAATCCCAACGACACCAGCGTGGACCCTAGACGCTGGTTGGGTCCGGCGTCCCGCTGCGCCTTCAGGGCCTTATCGAGCTGCTCGGAGGTGATGATCCTCTCTTTGACCAGAAGATCGCCAAGCCTTTGTGACATAGAATTCCGTCTGATTCCAGGAATGAAGATTTAACTCAGAGGCGCTCTCTGCAAGTGGCTGGGATTGCAAGCCAGGTTCGTGAGGAACTAAAGATCGTCAGGAACAAACGACTCGCCAGGAAAAGCGTCCGTATTGCGATTGTGGGCCGGGTGACAGAAATTGTCAATCAGGCTTCACCCACTAAGGTTCATGGACTTACGGGTGACAGTTTTTGGCAGTTGGGGCGGAGGCGCGACGTCCGATACGAGACTCGAAGAGACTATGGATCACGGGCTATCTAGCCGCTCTCCTCATTTACAAAACATCTCGCTGTCGTCATCAAATACTACCTTGGCCGCGGCCGCCTTGACTCCGTTCTGGGCCAAGACGGCGAAGTTGGGGAAATGGATCGAGAATGAAGCCTTTCCCTCCTTTTCGGGCTTGACCTTCCCGGTCATGATGAGCTTCCCAGGATAATCAACAGACTCGTTAACGGCATCAATCATCTGAACAGAGAAAGATACGGCTTTGATCGTTTTGCTGCCGTTGTTCTTGTATTTAATGTGAATAAAGTCAGTAACCGTGTGACCGCGGAACGTGGCGTGAGCATCAAGAACCTGCACGGGGCACGGCTGCGTAGAAGTTTGGGCGGGTGGTTGCGACTGCTGCCCTGTCAGGAGGGAGGACAGCGTGAGGGCGACGACACATGCACGCATCATGGCCTTTGGACCTCCGTTGAAGGTGTCTACGGGGGCGAACACCCCGAATGTTAGCTCCGCTGCTTCGGTTTTAGCAAACCTTCCGGTTGCCACCCGGTGGTGGCCCTTGCGCAGCGCATTTGCCTTCTTGCAGTGCGGCATTGAAATCCCGCGGTCTCTCAGCCGTCCCCTGCGGGGACTCACGTCTATTCTCTCCCTTTCCCGCCGTTGAAACGGCGGGCTACTACCAACCGTCCCGCTGCGCGGGACTGGAGCAACGTGGCTCCCTCTCTTTTTGTTATGACAACAGAGCGTTCTTGTAGCTAAGCAGTCGAAAACGGCGGACGCGACTGCATATCTCTCATTTCAGTCTTGGCTGTACAGGCAATCCTGGCAATTTTGGCAATTTCCGAGGTTTCGGCAATCCGCGCCTAGATCACCACCGTCTCCTGATACTCCCCAAAGACTTTTCTCAGCGCGTCAGAGATCTCGCCGACGGTGCAATAACTTTCCACCGCCTGGACAATATGCGGCATCAGGTTGGCGCCCGAGCGGGCGGCCTCTTCCACGCTTTGCAGCCCGGCTTCCCAGGTTGACTGGTCGCGGCGCGCGCGCAGGGCCCGCAGGCGTTCCACCTGGCGGCGCTCCAGGTCCTCATCAATCCTCTGGATAGGAATTGATTTGTCGCCTTCGCTCTGGAAGCGGTTCACGCCCACCACCACTTGCTCCAGCCGGTCCACCGCTTGCTGGACTTCATACGCGGCATTCTGGATTTCCAGCTGGATGTAGCCCTTTTCGATGGCCTTCAGCGTGCCGCCCAGGGCGTCCACTTTGTCCAGGTAGGCCTGGGCGCGGTGCTCAATCTCATTGGTCAGCGACTCGATATAGTACGAGCCGGCCAGCGGATCCACTGTGTTCGCCGCGCCGGTTTCATACCCGATGATCTGCTGCGTGCGCAGAGCAATGCGCGCGGCGTTTTCGGTGGGCAGGCCGAGAGCTTCGTCGAACCCGTTGGTGTGCAAGGACTGCGTCCCCCCCACCACCGCCGCCATGGCCTGCAAGGCGGTGCGGACGATGTTGTTCTCCGGTTGCTGCGCCGTGAGCGTGGAACCGGCCGTCTGGGTATGAAAACGCAGCATCATGGAACGCGGGTTCTGCGCGCCGAAGCGGTCTTTCATCAGGCGCGCCCACATGCGCCGCGCCGCCCGGAACTTGGCCACTTCTTCCAGGAAATTGTTGTGGGCGTTGAAGAAGAAAGAGAGGCGCGGAGCAAACGTATCCACGTCCAGCCCGGCGCTGAGGGCCGCTTCCACGTAAGCGATGGCGTTCCCCAGCGTGAACGCCACTTCCTGCACCGCGGTACAGCCGGCTTCACGCATGTGATACCCGGAAATGGAGATGGGGTTCCACTCCGGCATATGCTCGTTGGCGTAGGCAAACATGTCCGTGATGATGCGTAGCGCCTGCCGCGGCGGATAAATGTATGTCCCGCGGGCAATGTACTCTTTGAGCACGTCATTCTGGACCGTCCCGCTGAGCCTGCTGACGCTGGCCCCCGACCGCCGGGCCACCGCAATGTACAACGCCATCAGAATGGACGCGGTGGCGTTGATGGTCATGGAGGTGGAGATCTTTTCCAGATTGATGCCGTCAAACAGCCGCTGCATGTCCTCCACGGAATCAATGGCCACGCCGACTTTGCCGACTTCCCCGTTGGCCATCTCATGGTCAGAGTCCATGCCGATCTGCGTCGGCAAATCAAAGGCCACGGAAAGCCCGGTGGTGCCGTTGCTCAGCAGGTATTTGTATCGTTTGTTGGACTCTTCGGCGTCACCCATGCCGGCGTACTGGCGCATGGTCCACAGGCGTCCGCGAAACATGGTGGGCTGCACGCCGCGGGTAAAAGGAAACTCGCCGGGATAGCCGACGTCACGGTCATAGTCCCAGTCCTGCAGGTTGGCCGGGGTGTAAAGCGCATGTGGCACGACCACGGCGGCAGGCCCGGCGGCGGACGGCATGGACGGCTCCGGCTTACGCGCCTTCGGCTGCCCTGCTTCGACCGCGAGTTTGATGTCGTCAGGCATGTGAACCCAAGCCGATGAACATAAGATGCCGGAAGTAGAGAAAAGCGCTCATTTCAGCAAACCCGGGGTTGGTGGACCTCAGATCGGCCAAACCCGGCGGCCCTAATGCTTTCTGGTCTTCTTGGCCCGGGTAAATGAGACCAGTGTAAACCAGGCACAAACCACGGTGAACGCCAGGATCGTCCAGAAGTGCTTGCGGTCGGTAAAGTGGTTGGCCCGGTATTGCTTGAACAGCGCGGAGCCGCCCATCACCGCAAAAATCGCGAACATCAAGCCGGTTACCTCCAGCCACAGAGCGTAGAGGGTCTTGGCAAAGGACACAACCAGGGTCTTTCCCCCGGCAAGGATGGCGCTGAGCAGGCGGTCGCGTTTCTGAGGTGGCTTCTTGGCGGCGGAAATGTCCGGCATTTTCCTTTATTGTAGCCCGAAAATCGGCGACTTTTTTGTTACCGGCAAAGCCGATAGTGGGTTAGTACCAGTTTTCGTCTGGCAGCTCAAAGCGAGCGCGTATTCATCGCTACCGCGATGAACGTCTGCCTAAAGGCCCGCAATTCGCAAGCGAATCGCCAGACGCTGATACCGGTAGTGGCTCAGTCAAAATTGACCCACTACCGGGCATAACGCCCGCGCGTGTGCAGGCATCTTAAGGAATAGAAACGGGACAACGACGCACGAAGAGGTGTGGTGTGAATTTCCGAATGAACCGCCTGATGAAGGAATTGAGCGACGCTATCAATGGTTCGCTCGCCGACTCCGACCAGATCAGCCAAGCGCTCGCCAGAATCAAAGAGGAAGGCTACGACGTCTATCTGGTCGTGGAAGCCAGCCCCGGGCCGCAACTGGTCAAAGAGGGAATGGCCGCGACAACCACCGAGTTGGTGGCTATGCCTCAGAAAGACCGCGTCCCGGAATGGCCGATCACTGCGCACGATGCCCGCTTCCTCAGGTCGCTCCACATCCTCATCGACGATGCAGCGTAGGATTTTCACCGGGTCGTTCACCATCGCCGCCATGGCCCGTCCGCATGGCGTCTTTCTTTTCTGTTAGCATTTACTGTTCGCATGTCTCTTTTCTTGAGGATCAGCATCTTCTTCAACGTCACGCTATGAAGGGCACACTTGGAGTCTTGCTGGCAGGCGGCGCCGGAGAGCGCCTTTACCCCCTCACGCGGGACCGCGCCAAGCCGGCCGTGGTTTTTGGCGGCAACTACCGCATCATTGACATCACACTTTCCAACTGCATCAACTCTGACCTGCGCAAGGTTTACATCCTGACCCAGTACAAGGCGTTGTCTTTGAACCGCCATATCCGCGAGGGCTGGGGTTCGGTGGTGGCGCGCGAACTGGGCGAGTTCATTGAAGTCATGCCGCCCATGAAGCGCGTGAGCGACAGCTGGTACCTGGGCACCGCCGACGCCGTTTACCAGAACATCTACTCCATCGGGTCTGAGCAGCCCAAGCATGTGCTGATTCTTTCCGGCGACCACATCTACCAGATGAACTACCAGCGCATGCTGGACCAGCACACCGCCGCCGGGGCTGACGTCACGCTGGCCACCATCCTCATTGATCCCAGCGACTGCTCGCGCTTCGGCGTGGTGGACGTTGACCGCAACGGCCGCATTACTGGCT
>JBGPLR010000300.1:0-4925 GCA_041486545.1 Terriglobia bacterium | reverse complement strand
CGTCACGGCGGCCGCGGAAGACTTCGTCCAGGCAGATGGCGCTCTTGATCTGTTTCTGCAGCTTCGCGTGAAAATAAAAGTCGTCATGCCACAGCGGCTGCTCGATCATCAGCAGATTGAAACGGTCAAATTCCTTGAGATGCTCAATCTGGTCCAGGGTGTACGCCGAGTTGGCGTCGCAGCTCAGCACAATGTCCGGCCAGCGCGCGCGGATTTTTTCAAACACTTCCACGTCCCAGCCGGGTTTGCATTTCACTTTGATCCGCCGGTAACCCGCGCTCAGTTCGGTAGCGATTTTCTCAAGAAGTTGTTCGTGCGAATTCTGTATGCCGATGGAGACCCCGCAGGCCAGCTCTGTGCGCGTGCCGCCCAGCAGCTTCCACAAAGGGACTTGTTTTTGCTGGGCTTCGGCGTCCCAGACGGCGTTCTCCACCGCGCACTTGGCCATGCGATGCCCGCGAATCTTGCCGATCAGCGCCGGCACGTCGGCGCCGCGCTCAACGTTCTTGCCCAGCAGCGCCGGCGCCAGGTAGCGTTCGGTGGCATACCATGCGGTTTCAACCGACTCTTCGCTATAAAAAGGGTCTTCGCCGGCCACGCATTCGCCCCATCCTTCGGGGCCGTCAGTGTGCAGCGTGACCAAAAGAATGCGGCGCTCCGTGGTGCGGCCAAAACTGGTCTCAAAGAAATGCACCAGCGGCATGCGGATCTCGCGCAAAGTAACAGCTTCAATCTTCATTCCATGCCCTCCAGCGGGTCTTCGTGATCGTGCTCCTGCGACGCATACGACCAATTCTCGTCCCAGCGTCCGAGCAAAAAAGCGCCGTTGCCTTCGGCGTCGCGTTCATAGCCCAGCGCGGCCAGGCCATCGCGGAACGCGGACAGGAATTGTTCGCGATTGCGCTTCTGCACTTCCGCGGCCCGGGGCCGGTCAGCTTCTGAAGCTTTCCACGCGTAAATCTGCGCGGGCACGTTGATCTTTTTCTCGACCGTGATCTTTGGCAGCTGGTTCTTTTCCAGAAGGTCCACCACGCGCCTGGACTTCAACCACCATTCGGCGACCAGCCGGTCCGTGGGCAGCCCGCCCTGCAGCGGTGACGACGAGTATCCGTAGTGGTTCACACTGTAGCGCCGGGCGATGGCGCCCAGCCGTACCAGATTCAGATGAGCGTTCTTGATTTCCAGCGGATCAAAGGTCCACTCCAGAAGCTCAAAGCCCTGGGCGATAGCGTCGTCGCGCTGGACCAGCTTGAGCTTGCGTCCCAGGCCGTAATTGCGCCAGCTCTCGCGCACCGCCAGCATGTGGGAATGAAGGTAAGCGTGACCGGCGCGGGTGCCGGGGATGGAAAACGCAAAGCCCACCAGGTCGCCGCCGTCGAACGCGCCAATGATCTGCCCGCCAATCTTCTGGCTGACCACGAACATGCGCAGGGGAATCAGGTCAACGTCGTCAAACTTCCAGACTTCTTTTTGCAAGGCGACGCAAGCCTTGAATTCGGCGATGGTGCTGCATTTGCGTATGGTGATGCGGTCAGCGGGGCTCGTGGTGGTTGTCAATTAGTCCTCAAAAGTTTTGGCTTGTTGCCACAAGCTTTCCATCTCGTCCAGCGTGGCGCTTTCCAGCGTCTTGCCTTGACTGGTTAGTTGCTCTTCCAGCCAGCCGAAGCGCCGCCGGAATTTGCGGTTGGTCTTGCGCAATGCCGATTCGGAGTCCACGGACAAGCGCCGCGCCAGGTTCACCAGCACAAAAAACAGGTCGCCCAGCTCGTCTTCCAGCCGCGCGTGCAACTCGTCCGGAATTTTCTCTTTGCTCCCAGGCCGCAGGGCGGCGGGCGGGGCCTGCGCGATGTGTTCTTGCAGCTCGTGCGTCTCCTCCTCGAGCTTATCGAACAGCCCGGTGAGTTCCGGCCAGTCAAATCCCACGTGGGCCGCTTTGGAACTGATCTTATGCGCTTCCATCAGCGCCGGCATTTTGCGGGAGACGCCGTCCAGCAGCGCTTCCCTCTCGCGCGTCTCTCCGTTGACCTGCGCGCGCGCTCTCTTCTCTTCCGCTTTGATGGCTTCCCAATTCTTGAGGACCTGCTGCGAGTCTTCCGCCTTCACATCGCCAAAGACGTGAGGATGCCTGGCGATCAGCTTGTTGCTGAGCGCGTCGAGAACGTGGTCAATATTGAACCGTCCTTCTTCCTGCGCCATTTCCGAGTAAAAGAGCACTTGCAGTAGCAAGTCGCCCAACTCTTGTGGCAGTTCTTGCCAGTCGCGGGCCTCAATGGCTTCTATCACTTCGTACGTTTCCTCTAAGGTGTACCGCTTAATGGTGTCGAAGGTCTGCTCGCGGTCCCATGGACAACCACCGGGCGCGCGCAAGCGGGCCATAATGGCAACTGCTCTCTCGAATTTTTCTCCGGTGGACACGAAATCAATGCTATCATTGCCCAACTTTCCAGGACCCTCTGAAAGACGCAAAGCCCATGTTGCCTTTTGTGCCCGACAGCAAAGGAGACGCCTTCCTTTGGCCTTTACTCCGCCAAGTGCGTGACGTCCTCAGAGGCGCCTTGGAGGCCCGCAAACTGCTTCCCGCAGCTTTCGTGCTCATGCTCGGGTTTCTCGCCCTGACCGCCTGGGATGGCTACTCCAGCACCCGTGAATTGCTCAACGCGCAAGCCTACGTGCAGCGCACTCATGAAGTCCTCCACGAGATGGATGGCGTGGAAGACGGCGTGCAGGATGCCCGCGAAGCCTGGCTGCATTACGTGCTCTCGCCGGAAAAGGTGGACCAGGTCAATTTTGAGAACGCCGCGGTCCGCACCTGGACGCAGTTGGACCATGTTGCCAACCTGGATCCCGACCACCAAGCCAGCATCAAGCAGTTGCGCGGCTTCATCGGCGAGGAACTGCAACAGTTGCGCGCCGACCTGCGCACCAAATACACCAAGCCGATCTATCACACCCCGGAATCGGACGCCAACATTGAGCGCGTCCGCGAAGCCATCCAAAAATTCAAGGACGAACAAGAACGCCTGCTGCGTGATCGCAACCAGGCAGCGCAGGCACGCTCCCGCCAGATCACGCGCAGCGTATTTTCCCGCATCATGGTGTTCAGCGTGTTCATGGCCGTGCTGTTTCTGCTGGTCATGCGGGATTCCAAAAAGCTTCGCGTCGCCGAACAGAAGGCCTTGCTGGCCCAGACCGGCCTGGAAGGCTCGCTCCTGCAACTGAAGAGCGAAACCGAAAACAGCCGGCTGTTGAACGAACTCCAGGCGGACTTCCAGATTTGCGTGAGCGCCACAGAGGCCTACAAAGTGGCTGCCAGTTACCTGCAACGCCTCATGCCGGAAAGCCTGGGCACGGTTTTTGCGATTGACAGCTCGCAGGACGTCATGGATGCGCAGGCCATCTGGCCGGCGACGGAAGCCGCTCCTTTACATCAGGTTTTTTCCCGCGAAGACTGCTGTGCAGTGCGCGGCGGGCGTTTGCATGCTCACTTGAATTCGCCTAAAGGCATTGATTGCCGGCATTTCACCGGAGCCGTCCCCGCCACCTACATTTGCTTTCCTCTTTCCGCTCTGGGAGAAACCCTGGGCGTACTGCATTTGAGCGCTCCCAGTCCTGAAATGTTCACGGAAAACCGGCGGGCCCTCATCCAGCAGATTGGCGAATACGCCGCCCTGCGGCTGGCCAACCTCAAGCTGAAAGAGGAACTGCAGCACCAGTCGCTGCGCGATCCGCTCACCGGACTGTACAACCGGCGCTTTCTGGAAACCACGCTGGAACAGGAACTGGGCCGGGCAGCGCGTGGTGGCGCGGGCATCGGCTTGATCATGGCGGACATTGACGGCTTCAAGCTGTTCAACGACAAATTCGGCCATGACGCCGGCGACCTGGTGCTCAAAGAGATTGCCGCGCTGTTACGCCGGTCCGTCCGCGCGGAAGACATTGTCTGCCGCTACGGCGGAGAAGAATTCCTCGCTGTGGTCCCGGAGAGCACGCTGGAAAGCGTGCAGGAGCGCGCGGAGCAGATGCGAGTGGCCGTCTCTAAACTGCAGCTCGACTATGCCGGCAGCCGCCTGGGCAAGATTACCGCCTCTTTCGGCGTGTCTTATTCGCAGGATGGAGCGGTGGCGTCCAGCCAGCTTCTGCGCTATGCCGACGACGCCCTGTATGATGCCAAACGCAGCGGTTGCGATTGCGTCCGCCTCAGTGAAGCCGCCAGCGCCAAGCCCCCCGCTTCCGCGCTGGACCCGGACCCGGACAAATCCCGCGCCCAGGTGCGCTCTATTAAGGGCCGGAGCTGACGCAGAGCTTTCGTCCCATTTCTAATCCATCTCTAACCTTCTAGTTCTAGCCTGGATAGTGGTGTTCCGAAGTAATGTTGTTTCTTCGCCCCAAAGCATCCAACAATAGGAGCAAGTGATTCGCGCTTTACCACAGCAAGGCCAGGGCTTTGACGTCCTGGTGATCGGCGGCGGCATAAACGGCGTAGCCATTGCGCGGGAGTGTGCCCGACAGGGCAAGCGCACCTTGCTGGTGGAACAAAACGACTTTGCCTCCGGCGTCACCAGCCGTTCTACGCGGATCATCCACGGCGGGCTGCGCTACCTGGAGCAGGGCGAGATCGCCCTGGTGCGTGAATCCCTGCGCGAACGTGAGCGCTTGCTGCGCCAGTCGCCGCACCTGGTCCGTGCGCAACAATTTCTGCTGGTGCTGCCGGGGCATGCGCGATCTTTGCTTCGCAGTTCGCTGGCGGTGCGCACCGGCCTGTGGCTGTACCATCGCTGGGCGGGCGAGCAAAAATCTGCGCCGCCTGACCTGCGCCTCTTGGAACAGCAACTTGACGCGGGCAGGCAGTGGGCGATTTACTCCTACGAAGACGCGCAGTGCGAGTTCCCTGAGCGGCTGGTGGCCGAGTGGCTGGGAGAAGCAGT
>JBGPLR010000299.1:0-4929 GCA_041486545.1 Terriglobia bacterium | reverse complement strand
GGCAATTTTCGCCAGCGCTTTTTCCTTGGTCTCGTCGCTCATCCACGGACGGCTCAGGATGTCATCGCGCATTGCGAGGAGCAGGTTGCGCACCAGTTCCTGCATGCGAACTTTCGCTTCAGGCGGAAAATACTTCTCTACGTACTTCTTGCCCAGGGCGTCACCCAGCAGATTGTCGGTGGCCTCCGCGCAGCGTTTCCAGCGGGGCTTGAGTTCTTTGGCGCCGTTAAGATACTGGCCGTAAAACGCAAAGTTCTCACTCACGAAAGGTTCGGAAAGGCCGTCGGCAGCAGAGTGGAGGAACTGCCAGCGCAGATATGTTTTCCAACTGGCGACCGGAGTCTCCTTGAGCTGGCGGTCCACTTCCTGCAGGAACTTGGGTTCGCTAACGTTGAGATCGGCGCGGGGAAGCTTGGCGGCGTCAAAATAGGCGTTCCAATCCACGGTCGCAGAAAGTTTTTTCAGGTCGTCGAATTTGGTTTTGTGATCGGTGGCCTGAGGATCGCGCAGGGCAACGTTGTCCAGCGAAGCTTCCGCTAGCCTTTTCTCAAATTCAAAAACGGTGTTTGCGCCAGCTTTGGACTTGGCTTCATCGTAACCGGCAAGCTTGAACATATTGGTAACGTGGACCAGATATTTTTCGCGGGCGTCCACAAAGCGCTTCTCGGTTTTCAGGTAGTAGTCGCGATCCGGCAGCCCGAGGCCGCTGGCGAACACCGAGGCGATGGTCGAGGTGGGTTCATGGTTGTCCGGCTGGGAAACCAAGCCGAAGGGAGCAAAGATCCCAAGAGAATGCATGTGGCGAAGGGTCTTCTGCAGGTCGGCGGGAGTCTTGATGGCGTCAATTTCCGCGAGAAACGGCTGCGCAGGCGCGATGCCAGCTTTGTTGATCCGGGATTCATCCATGCAAGAACCGTAATAGTCGCCGATGAGTTGCTCGACGCTGCCTTTGGGCCAGTCGGTTTTCCTGGCGACTTCATCCAGAATGACTTTGAGCTGTTCCTTGGCCGCTTCACCGGCCTCCCAGCGGCGGCTCCAGCGTGACATGGAAGCCGGGATGGGATTGTTGGCGCGCCACGTCCCGTTGGCAAACTGAAAGAAATCCGTGCAGGGGTCGGTCTTGCGGTCCAGGTCGCCCACTTGGATTCCACGTTGAGGTTGTTGGGCGAAGGCTGAGGCACAACTCAGCAGGAGAAATATCGAATACTTCAAGAAACGCATTTAGCAATCCTCGGCGAGTGAAATGAGAATAACAATCTTACAAGAACCGAATTCGGGCAAACCTGGGCCATGCACAGCGAAAAAGGACCAACCGGCTGCATCGGCAAACCATTTCCGCGTTCGTCGAACCGAAAGAATGTGGTTCGCGCAGCAAACCGAAATGCGTTTAGAGACTGCCTTCCTGCCGCAGAGTAACTGAGCCCCTTTCGCTGCGCAGACGCACGTGCGTACCACCCTGGTTGACCGTCCCGCGGACGTCATGGTCCCACCGGCTGCCGGCATGTGTGGCGAGCGGGAAGTCACTGTGGAAACTGGTGTGGCGGCCGCCGGTGAAATCCACGTCAAAACCGGCATTCTTCGGCAGGCGAAGCGTGATGTCTCCCTTGTAGGTCTCAAGGCTGGCGGTGTCACCCAATGAACGGACGCTGATGTCGGCGTCAGCTTTGTAGGACTTGATGTCCAACGCGCCGCGCACGCTCACGTCGCGCAACTTGATCGTGTCCTTGTAAGTGTCAATTCGTATCCCGCCGGTGGTGGACTCAATCGCGATGGGCGACTTGTAACTATGGATGCGGATGTCACCCTGAATGGACGCGATCCTGATGTCCGGTTTATAGGATTCAATTCTCACGTTGACCTGGCGAGGAACCCGGATCTCAAGCTCCACAAGTGCGCTGTAGTCGCTGATCTGCCAGCAGAAGATGCACGTATAACTGGGATACTTGACCGCGACTTCAACTTTCCCGCTGTCGTTGTGAAAGTTGACCTGCAGGTTTTCCATCCACCACTTACGATCGGACTCGCTGCCTTCAAACCGCTTGCGGACGTCCACCATAACCTGGTTGCCGTCCGTGCCCGTGACGTGGATGGTGCCTTTGTAATTGTCCACCACAAGAGTTCCGCCGGAGCCCAGGCTGAAGGTGCGCTGGAAATTGTCAGCTTTTTGATCGCCCGAAGTCTGAGCGGACATGGGATATTGCAAGAGAAGTGCAGCGGAGACGACGGCAAGAACCACGCCGCGCGTCCTTAGGCTCACAAGATTCAGGCTCGCAAGATTCATGGGGTTCCCCCTTTTTTCGGGGCATTTTTCGATTGCCCTATCCTTAGTACGCCGGAGAACTGCCGCTGGTTCCGTTAGACGGAGAGATTACGGAAAAGTTACCGAACGCGCGATGGGCAAAGCGGGGCGCCCCAAGACGCCAAGAGTGAACGCACAAATGCGGCGCGCCCCGGACTGAGACGCACCGTCATTGGGAATCTACATAGTCTTCAGCAGTTTCAGCCACCGGTCCCAGGATTCCGCACGGGCCTTCTTGTTGGCCGTGGCCATGTCGTGCGCTTTCTTGGCGGCTGGATCGTCACTGGTGTTGGCGATGGCGGCATCAGCGGCGGGATCCTGTCCGGCGCGCATGAAGCCATGACCCGCGCCATCGTAGTTGACGGGATCATACTTCTTACCGGCCGCCTTCATGGCTGCCGTGGTATCCGGGATGGTGGCGCCGATGCGCGCGTCGTTGCCGGCGTAGAAACCATAGACGGGGGCATTAATCGCGGCGACGTCTTTCGGTCCTGAGCCGTAAAAGACAAATGCCGCGCTCAAGTCTTTGCGATTGGTAGCGAAGCGGAATGACTGGCTGCCGCCCCAGCAGAATCCCGCGACGGCGATCTTGCCGTTGGCTGCCGGAATCTTTTTGGCGTAGTCGGCCACGGCATTCAGGTCAGCGGTGACTTGGCCGTCGTCAAGCTTGGAGTTGGCTTCGCGAGCAGCGTCAACGCTGGGGAAGTCGCTGGACTTGCCGCCGTTCGGCCCCATGCCGGAAAGAAAGTCAGGAGCAATAGCAATGTATCCGTTAGCGGCCAGCTGGTCAGCCACGGTCCGCGCCCAATCTGACAAGCCGAAGATCTCATGGATCACGATGATCACTGGAGCCTTTTGCTTGACCTCCGGATACACTACGAAGGCATGCACCGTGCGATTGTCATGCTTGATCTGCACCCACTCCTGGTGCCGCGGCGATTTTTCCAATGTCTGTTTGGCCCAGTCCTGGGCGAAAGCTGCCGGCAGACTGAGCACGAGCACAACTGCGAGAGCGATAGTTCGTTTCATAGGCGGAAAGAGTGTACTACTGCCGTCCAGACAGGACAATACAGATGGCGGGCCACGTAAAGTTTGTCACTCGTGTTCGGGCTCGCGAGGTTCGTTGCGGTTCCACGCGTAAACGAACGCGACATACAAAGCCAAGCCAATCAAGGAATAGACAAGGTCGGCTACTTCGAAGCTCGAAGATTCAATTCGTCCAACCATGAAGGTTGCGATAGCGAGGGCAACTTAGAACACGGAATCCCAGTTTTCTCGCCGCAGGTTGCGTCCGCGCCGGGACCTCTCCGCCCAAATCAGAATTGCGCCAACTGCAACAATTGCAAGTTGAATCATGCTGTTTCCCCTGAGAGGGCTTTCCTTGTTCCGCTAGCGCTAGCTACTTCGGCCCGTTGGTTCTCTTGCTGGTCCGGACGGTCGAAGCTCCGCGTTGCGGCGAGGGCGCACTCTTTGACGTCTTGTTGTTCGAGAGATGGGCTTTCTTGTCGGCCTCTTTGGCCCAGTGCTTTTCGAGTTCGCGCATGTTCCTGGTTTTCATGGGAACTAGCATGACACATTCGCGTCGTAAAAATCGAGCGGGCTGCAAAAATCACGGATTCAACTGCCCCGCAGGCCAAGGCCGTTCACGCTCAGTTCCAAGCTTCCATGGTTTGGGCTTTTGCGGCACGGATATGGACACCGCAATTGAGGCGATGGCCACGACCGGCAAGAACGCCACAGCCGAAGGGAAACTGGCGCGCAAAGCAGCGGTGGCCAAAGCCGCTAACGCGTAAGCCAGGAACACCTCGGCTTGCAGACTCAGGGAGTGTTCGGGATCGCGCATGCCTTCGTCCTTGTGCGGTTCGCTGGAACTGGTCGCAGGAAACCAGCGATGGACCAGCCCCGAGAAGAGACTGGTGATGGTCCCGGTAATGTATGTGGTAGCGATGCCCGGCAGACTCAGACCCTTAACCGCCGCGCTTTGCAGTCCCATAGCCAAGCCGGAAACGCTGATCATCAAGTTCATCACTGTGCGGCTGTCCGGGCTGGGCGCGAAGCTGAGCGCGCAGAAAATTGCCAGGATCACGGTTTCAACATAGACCGCCCGGCGGACAGGCTTCCAGGCCTTGGCCCGGTCGCCTTCGCCCACAATGATGGCGCCCAGTACCACGCCGGCGATGAAAGCGATCAGTGCAATCAGCGATCGTTCCGCGGCCGTGCTCTTGAGCTGCCCGGAGGAGATGCCCAGCAGCACGGCGTTGCCGGTCATGTTGGCGGTGAAGACGTGTCCGGAAAGATACATGAGGGCGTCCACGCTGCCGGCGGCCCAGGTGAACAGGAGCACGGTGGCGCGGCGCGGAACAATGTCAAATGCGCTTCTGCGGGGCATGTTGGCAACCTCCAGAACCAGCGGGCAGACTCCCGGATGTCTGCGGGATTTTAGCCGTTGAGCCGGGAATCGAACAATACGCTCCTCAGAGCCGAAATCCGGTCAGGTGCCCGACGGTTTCCAAGCCTTGCTCCCCACACAGATTTGCGTTGCTCGCTGCTGCCCGGCGGTTTATAAATGCGTCTACAAGAGGTGCCTATGCCCAGGCACGAGGAGCTTTTACAGGAATTTCAACTGTTTG
>JBGPLR010000298.1:0-4945 GCA_041486545.1 Terriglobia bacterium | reverse complement strand
TCAAGAAAACCGCCAACGCCAGACCGGAAGCACAGTCGTCCAGAGCTGGAGCGCGTTCCGTCCGCAGCGGGAAGCTGGGCGAAAATGCCGCTGGTCAGACGTCAAACCGGAGAACACTCGTCCGGGCCGGAGCTCCGCTGGTAGTCATCCAGGGCGGCCGAAGTTTGGCATCCGGCGCATGCGCTTGAGCCTCGTGTGCGCTTGCTTCGTCCAAAAAGGATGAGGCTGAATACCACGTCCCCGGGGGCGTGGTATTTTTCCTTTGGCCCCTGCTTAGACCATGGGGATGCGTTCCTTGGAATCAGAAACGCTGTGACAACCGTCACCGCTTCTAACCGGCGTCCTCATGGACAATCATATTTGGTGTTTTGCTCTTTGCCGTGAGGAGGTAACCATCGTGATTCTCACCTACAAGCTGGTTCGCGCGATTGAATCCCACTCAGAGGAGTTGGCCGCCGGTCTGGTCGCCAAAGTAAAGGAGTGCCCGCTGCTGCCGGAGTACCACAAGGTCCCCGCGGAAGATTTGAAAGCCAAGGTCGGCGAAATCTACAGCCATCTGGGCGATTGGCTTCTGAGCCGCAGCGAGGGCGACATCGGGCAACGCTATTTAGAGATCGGCGCGCAGCGCGCCGCGCAAGGCGTGCCCTTGAGCCAGCTCAACTGGACCATCGTCCTTACCAAAGAGAACCTGTGGGAATTCCTGCGGCACGGATCCGTTGCCGCCGACCTGGCGGAAGTGTGCGGCGAACTGGAAATGCTGCAACTGCTGGACCAGTTCTTTGACCGCGCGATTTATTTCGCCGCCGTGGGCTATGAGCGCGCCCACGCTGAGACCCCGGAAGCTGCGTAAACGAAATAAGAGCATTGCCACAAAAGGAGCGTCTCTGCCCCAGGCTGCGGCGCTTCTGCTATCTTTGCCTTTATGATCAGGCGCCTGGGAATCGTACTGTCGCTGTTTGCCCTCCTGCTATCTTCTTCCGCTGCTGAACGCTATTCCAAAGCCGGGCCAGTGTCCCTGGACAAAGAAGGCCGGCGCTGGGCGCAGCAGACGCTGAGGAAAATGACGCCCCAGGAAAAAGTGGGGCAAATGCTCAGCGTCCGCTACTTCATGGACTTTGAGAACTTTGACAGCGACGCCTACAAACAATTCCGCGATCAGCTGCAGAAATACCACATCGGTTCCGTGGTAATTACCGTGCACGTGGACGGAGCCACTCTGCTCAAGAGCCCTCCGCTGGAAGCTGCGATGATGACCAACCAGTTGCAGCGTGAATCCAAATGGCCGCTGCTCATCGCCGCCGATTTCGAGCGTGGTCTGGCGCAGCGCATGATTTCCGTCCCGCAATTTCCAGAAGCCATGGCGTTCGGCGCGGCGGGGAATCCCGCTTACGTTGAAAGGTTCGGCGCGATTGTGGCGGAAGAGTCGCGTGCCGTGGGCATTCACTGGAATTTTTTCCCGGTAGCAGACGTTAACAGCAACCCCAGCAATCCCATCATCAACACCCGTTCGTTCGGGGAAGACCCGGCGGCGGTGGGCGACATGGTGGCGGCATTCATTCGCGGGGCGCGGGCCCACGGAATGCTCACCACCGCCAAACACTTCCCCGGGCACGGAGATACCGCAACGGATTCTCATCTGGGCGTGGCTCTGGTGCCCAGCGACGCCGCGCATATGGCGAGCGTGGAGCTGCCGCCCTTCAAGAAAGCCATCGCCGCCGGCGTGGATTCGGTGATGGTGGCCCACGTCACGGTGCCTGCTCTGGATCCGGACCCCAACAAAGTCGCCACCATCTCTGCGGCGGTGATCAACGGCGTGTTGCGGAAACAACTTGGCTTCAAAAACCTGGTGGTGACGGACGCTTTGGAAATGCGCGGGTTGACCAGCTTGTATCCGCCAGGACAAGGAAATCCTGCGGGCCGGGCGGCGGTGGACTCGGTGAAAGCCGGCAACGATATGCTGCTCCTTCCCACCGACCTGGACGGAGCTTTTCAGGGCGTCCTCAACGCCGTCCGTCGCGGTGAAATTTCACAGGCGCGGATTGACGAATCCGTGCTGCGAATCCTGGAAGCCAAAGCTTCAGTTGGTCTGCACAAAGCGCGCTACGTGGACCTGAACAAGGTCCCGTATCTGGTGAGCCGGCAGGAAGACATGCAATTCGCGCAGCAGGTGACCGACGCCGCCGTGACCCTGGTCCGCGACAACGGCCAGGTGCTTCCATTGACGCGTTTGCAGGCGCCGCCCACGGAAGGCGAAATCTACCGCGCACAAGTCAAGCAGGACAAACAAGTGGTGGCCCTGGTGATCAGCGACTCAGTGCGTGGCGGCTGGGGACGCGGGTTTGAAAATGCTTTGAAATCCCGCCGCGCCGACGCCACCGTCTTTTATGTGGACAACAGTCTGGCCGCCATGCTGGCGCCGGAAATTCTGCAGGCAGTGAAAGACGCGGGCAAGGTCGTGGTCGCCATCTATGTTTCGCCGTCCGCGGGCAAGCAGGTGATGGTGGACGGCAAACTCGTCAACAGCGTGGGGCTGGAGCAGGCTTCCGGTGATTTGCTGCGCCAGGTGCTGGACGCGGCCGCGGCGAAGACCGCGGTGGTGGCCATGGGCAACCCCTACTTGGTGCTGGGGGCGGGCGGCGTCCAGACGTACCTTTGCACGTTCTCCAGCATTTCCGGCGCGGAACTGAGTGCGGTGAAAGTTCTGTTTGGAGAGCTTCAGCCGCGCGGCAAGCTGCCGGTAACGCTGCCAGGCATCGCGCAACGAGGATTTTCGCTGGAGAAGAACGGCGCGCGCAAGCAGCAATAGCACGCGCAAGCGATTCGAGTGCAGGACTATCGGCCCGTATAGACCTGCAATGGCGCCCAGTAGAAGGGGGCGCGGTGGTAGTCGCCGGAGTGGACCAGTTTCAATTTGGCGGAGCGCAGGGCTTGCGAGGGTGTTTCTCCTCGGCTGATACCGTCATAGAGGCGATCAATAATGGCCGGGCTCGTTTCGTCACTAACATTCCAAAGTGCAGCGATCACCTGGTGGGCCCCGGCGCGCAGAAAGGCGCGCTGCAAGCCCATGAGACCCTCGGAAGCGGCCGCGTCTTTCCCGGCGCCATAGCAAGTTGAGATGGTGACAAGATCGGCGTTCAATTTGAGTTCGGGTTTGACAATGTCCCTGGCGTACAACTGAAATGTGCCGTGTGGCCCTTTTGAGAGAATGATGGCCGAATTCATCGGATCAGACGCGTCGGCGGTTCCGTGAGTGGCAAAGTCAATGTATTTGAATTGTCCAGGGTGGCCCCCCGTGTACGTTTCAGGAACCGCTTCTTTTCCGGAAAAGACTTTAACGTCGGTTTCGGGAAAATGTTTCTGGGCGTTTTTCATTTCTTCGGGAGCGTTGGGCAAACGCGGATATTCTCGCTGCACTTCCTCAGGGGCGCCAAGCAAGAGCAGTCCGCGGCCATTTCGGTGGACCGTTTGGCCAGCCAAGAGCAAATCGAGGGAGCTGGCATATTCGATTTCAACATCGTCAATCCAGTAATGGGGCTGGTCAGCATCGGAGATTAGAGTTTCAAAATTGATCCGGTACAAGGCGCTGTCCCCCACCAGGACCACGTGAGTGCCGGGCAAAATGAACTCGCGAACCGGCATCACCAGGAGTTGGTAGAGCTTCCTTTGCGCGGAGCTTGAAGCCAGGTCCGTGTGGTCGGCAATCTCTTTGACGTAGGACGCAGTCAAAGTTTCAAGCTCTACCTGTTGCGTCTCCAGCTTCTTGACCTGCAGGCGATTTGGGCTGACCACCCACACATAAGCGCCAGCCTCAGAGTTGAAATAAGCCAGAGCCATCTCTTTTTTGGCGCGCAGCATGGCCTGAACGCGTGTTACCCAGGCCCGGGCACTTTCTTTTGGCGGTTTCTTCACGCCCAGTTCCTCGGCCAAGGACCTTGCGCGTGCCAGTTGGCCCACCTGAAGCGATCTCTCTGGCTGATTGTGGGCCACCAGAAAGGCAACGTATTCACCAATGATAGGAAAGCTGTCGCGAGTGGCGATCTTAAACTCAACTTTGTTCATGTGCATGGTCGCATCGTCAATCGTTTTTATGCTGCGCTGGAACCATTCATCAGCGCGGGCGGCACCACCTTGGCGATCATAGAGTTGGGCCAGTTCCGCTTCCACAGTCCAAGTTAGCCGCGGAACCTTCTCGATCTGGGGTAATAGCGCGAGAAGCAACGCCTCCGCGCGCAGGTCACCTTTCCTTGAGGCGATCACTGCTTCATCGAGCTTCCAGTAGAGAAGGTCGTCGCGTTGCGGGTTGAGCTTCCCGGCTTGTTCGTGAAAATCTTCTGCCCGCTGCAGAGATCCGTGCCAAATTTCGATCTCAGCCAGGTTGTGCAGACACCCGATTACTACGGTGCTGTCGTGAAGGGAAGTGGCAGTGGCCATGGCCTTCCTGAAGAATTCCTTTGCTGATCCCCACTGCCCGATCAACATGTAGGCGCGTCCTACGTCCAGTTGCCATTTCTGCTGGTCCTGAGTTTGATGAAGCTTGCCGGCAAGATCCTCAGCGGCGCTGGAGTTCTCGAGCGCCTTTGTGAAGGCCCCTAATTCAGCGTAGGCGTAGCCCAACCCGCCCAGAGCCCGTTCTTCAAAATAATCGTTTTGCTGTGCTCGGCTGGCCTTGAGCACCTGCAGCATCAAGTCAACTCCGAGTTCATTTTTTCTTCTTCGCAGCGCACAGAGCGCCAGTCCGTGGCTGGCATCCAGCCGGGTGAAGTCATCAACTTGTGCGGACTGCAATGCCTGCTGGAAATGTTCTTCTGCAGCATCGATTTTTCCTTTGATGATTTCGCATCGGCCTTGCGCCACTGCGATTTCAGCCTGAAAGGAAGGGTCAGTTCCGGCAAGGCGCGAAGCTTCCGCAAACTGGAGGTTGGTTTCCGAATCGTTGCGGAGCTTG
>JBGPLR010000297.1:0-4950 GCA_041486545.1 Terriglobia bacterium | reverse complement strand
GCCGCACTTCCGGCGAACCCACGCGCTGAATCTCGCGATTCTGGATCACCCGCAGAAGTTTTGCCTGCATGGCCAGCGACGTTTCGCCTACTTCGTCCAGAAAGACCGTGCCGCCGTTCGCGTATTCGAATAGCCCCGGCCGCGTGTCCGTCGCCCCGGTAAACGCGCCGCGCACATGTCCAAAAAGCTGGCTCTCCAGCAAGGTATCCACGAGCGCCGAGCAGTTGCACACCGCCAATTTCTGCTGGCTGACCGGGCTGATCAGGTGGATGGCCCTCGCCACCAGCTCTTTTCCCGTTCCCGTTGACCCTACCAGCAGCACGTTGGTGTAATGCCGCGCGACCTTGCGCGCAAAGTCGAAAACTTCCAGCATCACCGCGCTCTTTCCCACAATGCCGTGAAACTCCAGATCCTTCAGCAACTGTTCCTCGAGCGCCTTCACGCGCCGCCGCTGATCGTATAGCGCGGCGACATCGTCCAGCGCCTTCCTCAAGCGCGCGTGGTCGACCGGCTTCGGCAAAAAATCCGCCGCTCCCCTGCGGATCGCTTCCAGCGCGGATTCCAATGTATACTCTTCAGTCATCACAATGACGTGTATCCCAGGATCGCTGCGCAACGCCCGGTCCAGAAACTCGTATCCCTCCATCCCCGCCAGATGCAAATCGGCCAGCACCAGCCGGCATCGCCCCTGCTTCACCAGCCTCAGCGCCTCTTCGGGATCGGACACGGGAATGGCCTCATACCCCATCTCCGCAATCACTGCGGACAGCACGTCCAGCTGTGCCGGATCATCATCCAGAATGCACGGAGTCAACGTTTTCTTTGGGGCGGTGAGTTCCACCGTCCTTGACGAAGTCACTGTCACGATGTCCCTCTTCGTCGCAAGCCATCGGCCACTTTCCCGTCTCTAATCATCTTTGCCCTAATTTCAGAAAAGGAGCCCCCCACCGCGCCACAAATTCGCTACCTCATGTAGAATCAGCCTGTTACAACTCACCCCTTTTTCTCACCCGGAGCCTCCTCGCCATCTTTCTTTCAACGTCGTGGCGCAAGGAACCAAAGAATCTTACTACTGCGCAAACGCTGTCCCAGATCGGCGCAGGAAGGGGCCCTCCGTTCCCGCTCTGGCACGAGCGAGATGGAAATCGGCGCCACAGGGAATTCCCGTCCTGGCTCCCTCGGGGAACGCCGAAACTGGGGATCTTGATTGGACCTATGTGCGCGGCTGGACCTGTTTGAGATGGAACTGATGAAATCCTTCGGGAGTGGTAGCCATGAATTCGGCCCAGTATGCGACGGTAGAGGGGCTATCGGAGACAGTGGGCTGCAAGAGCCGCACGAAGATCATAGTTCCTTTAGGGAGGGCGCGGCTCAGCTTGATCCGCTTGCCGGCTTCTTCGCTCCATTCGAGCTCGGACTTTTCCGTAAAGAATGATTTCGAGTTATCCCAGCCGGAAACCTCGACGCAATAGGTAGAAATGACCGGCGCGGAAATGGGCAAGAGCATGCGCAACCTCCGCGGTCAGGAAGTGCAGCCGGAAGGCCAGCAGCGCATCCTTCATGTAGATGAAAAGAAAGCATTTCCTGTGCGATAGAAGTCCGGCGCATGTGCAGGAGCGAGACACCGGCTGAGAAATGTTCCGAACCGGAGCATCAGAACTGGCTCCGCAGAAGCAGATTCGTGGCGAAGAGCTCGACGTATTGATAGAAGCTGCGGAAGAACAGGAGCGCCACGATAAGGCCCAGCATCGCGTAACTGTTGCCGCGCAGCCAATCCAGATACTTGTGCGCGCGGTTTTCGCTCATGAACAGCATGATCCCGGTGCTGCCGTCGAGCGGCGGAACGGGCAGCAGGTTGAACGTGCCCAGCAGGAGATTCAGCGAGAAAAAGACCAGGAGCACCACGCTGGGGAAGTCCTGGCGGCCGGTAGCAGGGTCGCGGCCGAGCCAGTGCATGGCCGAGCCGACGCGCAGGCCGATTACCGCCAGCAGCATGAGCGAATAGTTCGCGGCGGGTCCGGCGAGCGCCATCCAAGCCGCGCGGCGGGGGTGGCGGCGCTCCCACAGCGGATCGTACGGGGCGCTGGCCCAGCCGATCATGGATCGCGCGACGATGAAGGAGAGAATGGGAATCACGACCATGCCCCAAGGTTCGCGCTGGATGTGCGGAACGGGATTGAGCGAGACCTGTCCGCCCATCGCGGCGGTCTTGTCACCGCCCCAGTTGGCCACCAGAGCGTGTGCCGCTTCGTGGCAGGTGGTCGAGAATAGGAACGCGATGTACCAGATGAATCCGAAAGCGAGCAGCTCGGGCGAGAGATCAGGCATGAAGGAAAGAGAGTAGAGGTTGCGGCGCTGGTTTGCAAGGGAAGGGGTTGGAAAACGCTGGAGGGTTGGCACGTTTGAAAACGCGCGATCAGCAAGCCGAGTCGGCCTTCTTTGCTTAGAGTTGGAATGGAGGGGTACCCCACCCCCGGGTGTTTTTGGCAAAGAGTTCGGAATCGCTTGAAAATAAAAGAGTTGAGTTTTTGGGGAACGCAAATGAGTGCGCAAGAGTGTGAAAAGAAAGGGAATAGGGGGTAGAAAACAGGAGATAGAGAGACAGGCGGTAGGAAGTATGTGGATCGGAATTGGGATGTCGCTGTCCCCTCCCCCAGAGTTTTTTGTAAGTGTTGCATCTAAAGGGCTTAGCGATGCTGTAAGTCTTTTGTTTGCAACACTTGTGGGGAAATTCATAAGTGTTGCATCTAAAGGACTTACGAAGGCGGACTGTTGGCGATAAAGTAACGGTCTTGGATGGGAAGATCTTGGAGGAGTTTGAAGGACTGCTCGGCGGGCGCGTCCCGCAGATGCGTCCGGGATGCAAAAAGCGCACATAAAAGGTGAGGCAGGCCCTTCGGGGCTCAGCGTAAACGGAAGAACCGTGCCAAGGCAACAAAAGGATTATACCATATCGGTACGTATTGTCAATAGAATACTTGTAAGTGGCTTGTCTGCTGGGAGATAGCCCTCGGCCGGAGATGGTGAGTTGAGGGAAGAAAAGTCAAAAGCCACGCCGTTCATGCCGCGAGAGCAGCGGGATGGGGCAGAGATGCAAAAAACGGAACCGCAAGGCCACCCTCCTGTCTATGGATTGGCAGCAAAGTTGGAAACCATGGCCTATGCTGGCCTGCGAAATAAAGAAAGAAGAAATTCTGTGGCCCACCCGCCCCTCCTATCTCCCCAGCAGAAAGTAAATTAGAGTGTACAAAACACTGCCACTCAGAAGTAGTAGCAAGCCCTTTTTGCGGGGTGGTATGAGGGCTTGCAGAAGCACGCCTGCGATCAAAGACAAGCCTATTATGGAATGACTTCTGACCTTCAACCCATAGACCACTATCGAAACAGGTATACAAGCAAGAAAGGATTTCAGTACGGGCACTACAGGTGCGATTTTGCGGTCTTGAGAGTCTACCATAAATGTCTCTTAGCTAACCCCCAGGAACTAAGACTACCCCGGTCTTTTCGTATATACACGCATTGAAGACTGCGCCGTACACCTGGGATTTTACAAGAAGTTTGGATCCCTGAGCGACACCGACTCCTCTGGCAACGTTGGCCCACTTGGCGCCCGGAAACAACATATTTATTAAGACGCTCACACCGGTCGCCGCTGCGTCTTGAGCGCCCGGCATCATGGAACCAGCCGCGTCGCGTGCCCTCTTATCGCACTCAAGAAAGTCCTTTTTGGCTTTTTCGTCTGGACTGGCGGGGCTGTTTGGCCGATTGCTATTGCCGCTGGTATTACCGCTTGGCCGCTTCGGCGGGGGACCGCACTGCTTAGATACGAAGCCGCCGCAGGGCCAATTGGCGGTATCACCGCCGCCATCGGCGTCGAAGAAATCCGCCACGCCGTTTACAGTGACACTATCAACGAACGTAGGAATACAAACAACCTCGAAGGGATCGTAACTGACAACATAGCAGGTATCCAGCCCAAGTGGGTCTACGAGAATCAAAGGATCGTTCAGGACATAAGCGTAGCGGTTCCAAGACTGAGGATTCATTGGATTGGCGGCACCCACGCCCGCGGGGTCCGGCGAGGGCCAGCGACCTTGATTGCTGTATTCGCGAAAGAGGAAATCGTAGTCGCCGGAAGCTGTGTCCGGATTCTCGCCGGTGAAGGAGAGATCGGCGGTGCCGGATTGTGTGTAGGATTCGCCGAAGGGGGCGTACGCGGTGGTGGAAAGAACAGTACGCGTGGGAGAAGATGTTAAACGGGCGCTGCCCAGCCAGTCCGAATGGCGGTAGTGATCGAGGCCGCTGCTGGTGTAGACGGCAGTGGATTGGCCGGGTAGAGGAACGAACGCTTTTTGCAGGGTTTGACCGCCGGTGCCACTCATGAGGGCGAGTTTAGCACTGCCTGGGGAATAGACAATCTCCGTATACGTGCCGGAGCGGTTCTGCTCGACCATGCGGAGAACCGCGTCATAGGTCAATCCGACGCCGTCAATCGTGACGGAGCGGCCCTCGGCGTCGTAGGCATAGGTGTGGCTTCCATCGGTGAGCACGTTTCCGTTGGCGTCGTAGGAAACCGAAGCTCCGGGAATGCTTGAGAAGCGATTGGTGGCGGAGTTGTAAGTGGGCTGGAAACTGTAGGGACTACCCGATTTGCTGATATTGCCGAATGGATCGTAAGCAAAGGTTTGTGAGGCCGCTGTGCCGCAGTTGGCGCTGTTGATTCGAGAAAGGTCATCGTGAGTGTAATTGCAAGTCTGATTGTCAGCGCTGTTGAACGCGTCGGTAACAACGAGCTTCTGGAGCGATGAATTGGGCTGATTAGATGACGGCGTCGGCTCCTTCGACCGAGTAGACTTGGCAGCTGTAAGACGACCAAGGCTCGGGAAAAGGAGCCGAGCAATGTTAATTATAGGCTGTGATTTTCACACACGCTATCAGCAGATTGCCATG
>JBGPLR010000296.1:0-4953 GCA_041486545.1 Terriglobia bacterium | reverse complement strand
TGCGACTGCCCGCCGCGCGCATTCCGGTGGAGGTGATCCGCGCCGCCGGGGTGCCGATTACCGCCACGTCGGCCAACATCAGCGGGGCCAGCGAGTGCACCAGCGCTGACGGCGTCCGCCAACAACTGGGCAAGCAGATTGGTTTGATCGTGGACGGCGGCCCGAGCCCGCGCGACGTGGCTTCCACCATCATCAACATGAGCGAGCCGGGCAGAGTCTCGATTCTGCGCCAGGGCGCCATTCCGAAAAGTGAATTGCAGAAGTTCCTGAGTTAATGGCCGCAAAGCGGAAGACAAAATGGCTGCTGGGCCTGCTGTTGGCCGTGCTGGCGTATGTGGGCATCGTGTACTTTTTCGTGGTGCGCCAGTCGTCCGGCGATGAAGCCCGCCACGCCGACGTGATTGTGGTCTTTGGCGCCGCCGAGTATGCCGGACGCCCCTCGCCGGTGTACCGCGCCCGCTTAGACCACGCCGCGGAACTGTATCGCCGCAGCATGGCCCCGTTGATCATCACCACCGGAGGCGCCGGCGCCGACCCCCGCTACAGTGAAGGTGAAGTGGGCCGCGACTATCTAAAGACACTGGGTATTCCCGACCGCGCGCTCATCGCTGAGACGCAAAGCCCGGACACGGCAGCATCATCGCGGCGCGTCGCCAACATCATGTATGTGAACGGCATGCACTCCTGCCTGGCCGTGAGCGACGCCTATCATATCTTCCGCATCAAGAAGATGATGGGCCGCGAAGGCGTGACCCAGGTGTACGGCGCTCCCCGCGCCAACTCCGTACCGCAGACGTTTATGAAACGCCAGGAAGCCGCGTGGCATGAGATCGCCAGCTACACCCTGTGGCTGATGCATGTTTCCTAGCGTCAAGAGGAACGACGAAGCCGAAAGTTGCGCGAACGTTCGCGACAACCCAGCCGAAAAACCTACCGCATCGCGACCGACGCTACGCCGCAGAACTCATTGCCGAATCCATGGATCAGGCCGAGCACGGCCATCACGCCACGCTCTGACGCAAGCTGTAAACTCGCGCTCCGCTGCGCACAGATCTTCCCTAGGTAGATCATTCCTACGCAGCGAACCTGGGATTTTCAAATCAGCAGCCACGCAATCCCCACCGCAGTCGCCGTGCCCAGCAGGTTGACGGCGTCATTATTGAGCCAGCCGCGGCGTTCCACCAGTGCGCCCAGTAGGCTATCCACCAGCGATCCCAGAAACCCGGCGCACACGACCGCCACCAGGACGTGCGTGGACACCAGACCCAGCGCGCGTCCCGCGCCGGCCACCACGCCAGCCGCCAGCAGGGCAGCCGCTGTGCCATGGAGGCTGACGCCGCCGTCCATGCCGGGCGGGACGGATCTCCACGTGGTGATAAGAACCGTCTTTCCCGGGAAGGCCATGCCGATTTCACTGGAGCAGGTATCGGCCGCGGCTTCCGCCAGAGCCGCCAGAGCCAGCACGGGCCAGGCGGCGGGAGCCACCGCGACGATGAGCCCGGCAAGACCCAGGTTGGCCATGACTTGGGAAGCGGACCGCCCGCGACGGTCGTCTTTCTTCTGCTCGCCGTTCGGGTACTCGCCGCCACGCAGTTGCCGTTTGCGCTCAGCGCCGGCCCGGGTCGCCAGCAGGGTCACGGCAAAGACCACCAGCAGGACCCAGAACATGGCAAGATCGCGCGCCGCAAAGACCAGGGCGACGGCGAATCCGGCAAGCGCGCCGGAGGTGTCCACTCCGTTAGCCAGCCAGCCCAGTAGGGCGAAGGCCGTGGTGAGTCCCAGGGCGATCAAAAGATTCCGGGCGTCGGGCGCCGGTGATCCGAGCCCAAGCCGGTCGTGACCCAGCCAGGCAAACACCGCGATGAGGCCCGCGGCAGCGGCCAGGGCGACCCAGTCGTCAGGCTTGATTCGGCCAGTGTTTGCCAGCGTGGTCCTCCGGGAAAGCAGTCAAAGTTGCAGCAATGGTTGCATCATAATGCTAAATCGCTGCATGCGCAGCAGCTGTGAAATCGCCGCATTCGCACCGGCTGTCCGACCGCTGCCTTCCGCCGCAGCAGCCCCGGCGGATTAAGGGGACTACATCTGCACAAGCCGAATGTTATGCGAAAATGCCGGGAACGTCTTTGCGCCGGGCGGATAACCCGCTACAATGAATTCCTCGCAATAATCTCATTTTAGTTCGTTCATCCCGGGTAGGTCCGGTGGAGCCATCTTAATGATCTCAAGAACCAAAACCGTTTGGCTGATATTGCTGACGGCACTGACGGTAGCGCTGGTGGCAGGCTGCAATGACACGTTGCGGCAGTTCATTGTGCCCCTGCCTGCCCCGGGAGGCGACCCGTGCAATGGGTGCACCGCGCACGCTGTGGTGTTGTCGCAGAATCCAGCGGGAAACGGCAGCATGATGCACATTGACGTCCTGGGTGACACCGAGGTCGGAATTGTTTCCACCGGTCCGAGCCCGGTGTCTTTCGGCAAGAACAACAACCGCGTGTTTATCACCAACAGCGACAAGACGGTCACCACCTACATTGGCCTGCTGAGCAACGCGCTCAATCCCAATATCGTCACCCTGCCCGCCACCGCCAGCGGGTCCCTTACCGGGGCGGCCAGTAGCACTGGCAATTTCTACTTGGCGGACAGCGTTAGCAATGACGTGACCCAGATTTCAGCGAACTCGCTGGCGGTCACGGCCACGGTTCCCGTGGGGAGCCAGCCGGTGGCGGTGGTAGGCGCCGCCAATAACAGCAAAATCTACGTGATCAACCATGGCAGTGATAACGTTACAGTCATCTCCACCACGGACAACACTGTGCTCGGCAACATTGGGTTGGGTGCGGGTGCGCAGCCGGTGTGGGGCGTGATGAGCTCGGACGGCTCGCATGTTTACATCGTGAACCAGGGCAACGGCACGGTCAGCGCGATTGATACCCTGCTGGACCTGGTGATCGCCAACATTCCGGTGGGTTTGTCAGCAGCGTCATCTCCGAACTTTGCCGTGTTTGACGCCAAGAACCAGCGGGTTTGGGTCAACAACACCGGCGACAACACGGTGAGCGTGATCAAAGCCAATGACATTGACCTGGCGGCCGTTCCCCAGGTGCTGCCGCGCAAGATTACGGACATTATCCTTACCGCCGCGCCCACGTCACTCACCGTGCTGGGCGACGGAACGCGCGCGTACGCCGCGCTGGGCGGATGTCCGTCTGGGACCAATCACATCAATCTTCTCGACGCGGGCCACCTTCCCATTTGCAACGGCAACCGGGTCAGCGTGATTGACGCCGTGGCGCTGCACGAAACGGGCACCATCACCGTGGCTCCGGGAGCGGTTTCCGTGGATTCGTCAACCGATAGTTCGCGGGTCTACGTGGTGGGCGCGCATGATACCACCACCATCAAAGACAACATGCATAACCCCAGCTGCACCGTTGCCCCATGCACCACCACGGGTGGAGGGTGCATCGCACTGCCCTGTTTGCCGGGGGCGCCTCTTCCTGACAGGACGTTCTCCACGCCGTCCATGGACATCATCCGCGCCGCCACCGGCGTGGTGTTCCACCCTCCGGTGGATGTTTCCGTCAGCAGCGTGCCGCCGAGTTTTCACACCCCGCAACAGGATTTCAATTGCGTGCCGGCCCTGGACCCCAACTTTAACAAGACGGTACCCTTGCCGTGTCCGGCGCAGACCTCGTTCATGGTCCGGATGATTCCGTAACCGGAATTTCATGCAAAAAAGAAAAGGCGGCGAAAGCCGCCTTTTTTGCGGGAATGCCGCAAGGAAATGGAATCTATGAGGGACGGCGGTCCGCGCGGCGGCGGCGATTGTAGCGCATAGAGATGTTCATGAACACGTGGCCGCTGTCGGTATCAAAGCACATGACCAGGGACTCCTGGTCTTCATTGCTTTTTTCCCCCAGGTCGTCCATGTGGACTACCGGCGGAGACACCTTGAATTGAAAACCCTGGTCGTTGAGCGCTGTGACGGCGCTGCCGGTCACCATGTTGGCCAGCTCGCATACGGTTTCGCGCGCCACCTCGTCGCTCACCTGCATGGGCGATCCGGCCAGACGGCTGGCCACTTTGGCCGCGGTGGAGGCGTCAATGTCAAAAATGATGCGGCCTTCAATATCGCCCTTGATGGTCACCAGGGACGCAATGCCTTTGCGGCGATACGCCTCTTCGTCCATGGTAACGTCGCCCATGCGCGTGGTGGACTGCAAGGTTTCCGCCAGCACGGCGTCCGCCGCGTTGATGAACGGTTGGATCAGCTCCATCTTCATGGACTCAGCTCTCCTGGGCGACCGCGGTGGTCACCACGGCGTCATCCCCCATCACATACTTGATCACTTCGTAGAGGATTTCCGCCTTCACCGGTTTCTGCACAAAGTGGCGCGCGCCTTTCTGCAGGGCCGCGACAATGTTTTCCTGGTAGCCGACCGAAGACACCATGACAATGCGCGCGTCCGGGTGGGCGCGCACGATGCGTTCCGCGGCCTCAATGCCTTCCATCTGCGGCATGGTGATGTCCATCAGCACCATGTCCGGCGTGGCGCGGTCATACTCGGTGATGGCGGTGCAGCCATCGCCGGCTTCGCCCGCAATTTCACCGCCAAAGGCTTCCACCATCTTGGCGACGTTCTTGCGCGCGAAAACCGAATCATCTACCACCAGATACCGGATCGGTTTGTGGTCCTTGCGAAGCAATAAGGGAAACTGGTCCATACTTTCACTCCTTGCGACAACGTCTTTCATACTTGCACAGTCCTGTTCATGCGTTCGGGATTGCAGTGAATCGCCAGCGCTTCCGCCAGCGTATCCAGCGGCACCACCCGCGTGGCAAAGCCGCGTTCAATGGCCGCCTTCGGCATTCCGAAGACGACACAAGATTCTTCCGTTTGGGCGATGGTCAATCCGCCGGCGTCCTTGATCAGCCCCATGCCCGCGGCGCCG
>JBGPLR010000295.1:0-4989 GCA_041486545.1 Terriglobia bacterium | reverse complement strand
TGGGTCAACCTGGCGGGCCAGTACCGCTGGTTGAATGACGATGCCAAGGCCCTGGATGCCTACCGGCAGGCCTTGCCGCTGGTGGAAGAATTTGCCAAGCTGCATCCCCAGGACGCCGGCGTGCAGGTCCAGCTTGGCCAGTTATATGCGTACCTGCAGCAGAAAGAGAAAGCGGTCACCCGCGTGGAGGCTGCGCTGGCGTTGGCCCCGGATGACCCTGATGTCCTGGAGAACGCAGCGGTCATCTACCAGGCGTTGGGCGATCATGCCCGGGGAATGCAATGCGCGATCAAGGCGCTGGACAAGGGCTACGATCTGGAATTCATGAAGCAGGATCCCGAAGCCCGGGCGCTGCTAACCGACCCGGAACTTCAGCGGGTAATCAGTAGAGGTCCACACCAACAACCATAGTAATTCGAAAGGAGATGCAATGGCAGATATCAATATCACCGGCAGCAGCAGCAACCCAGTAGCGAATAACTACACTGTGGGGCAGAATCAAACGACTGTTTCATTCCATTCCGCGAATGCCGCAGTTCAGGTCTGCTTCAGCAACTACAACACGTTCAACGCATGGGGCGTCCCCGTTCCCCAGGGTGGCAGCAATACCGTCCTGACAATTCACAACCGCGAAAGCACAGACTATACGGTTAACGCCTCAACCTACACTTGCCCGACGGGGGCCAAGGCCACAGACGCCACGCAGTACACAATCACCATCGGCGGCGGCATGGGTGGCGGAAAAAAGCCTGATCACGAGACCTACAAGAAATAGGCCATCAGGCTCCAACTTCAGCGGGCGCTGAATAGCGCGTGAACAGTCAAAAACAAAAGGCCGCACACTCCGTGCGGCCTTTTCTTGCAAACTAAAACTTTGTACTAGGCCCCCACCGCCTCTTTCGCGTGGTTCTTGACCGGCACTTTCGTAAACCAGTTGTGGCGGTCAGCGGCCGTGCCGTTCACAATGCCGAAGAACTCGCGCTGCAGCGCCAGGGTGACCGGACCGGTCTTGCCGTTGTTGACGTTGATCTTGTCTATGGACTTGATAGGCGTGATCTCTGACGCGGTGCCGCAGAAGAAGACTTCGTCGGCGATGTACAGCATTTCGCGGGGAACCATCTGCTCCACCACCGGCAGGCCGATATCTTCAGCCAGGGTAAGAATGGAATCGCGCGTGATGCCCGGCAGCACGGAGTTGCCCAGCGGCGGCGTGATCAGCTTGCCTTTGCGGACCATGAACAGGTTGGCGCCAGAGGCTTCGCTCACGTAGCCATTGACGTCCAGAGCGATGCCTTCCACGTAGCCGTTCACAATGGCTTCCATTTTGATCAGCTGGGAATTCATGTAATTGGCGCCGGCCTTGGCCATGGCGGGCATGGTGTTGGGCGCGATGCGCGACCAGGAAGAGATGCAGGCCTCCACGCCTTCGGTGACGTCGCCCTTGCCCAGGTATTTGCCCCACGGATAGTTGACCATGTAGGTCTCCGTGGGCGAATTGAAGGGGTTCACGCCGGCTTCGCCATAGCCGCGCATGACGATGGGCCGCAGATAGCACGGCCAGACGCCGTTGGCGGCCACCAGTTCGCAGGCGGCGTCGCACAGCTGCTCCAGCGACTGGGGAAGCTCAATGCGGTATATCTTGGCGGAGTCCAGCAGGCGCTGCATGTGGTCGCGCAGCCGAAAGATGGCAGGCTGGTTCTTGGGAGCGTAGCAACGGATGCCTTCGAATACGGAAGAACCGTAGTTAACGACGTGAGACATCACGTGGACCTGGGCGCTGTTCCAGGGAATGAATTTCCCGTTATGCCAGATCTTTTCGGTCGCTTGAATCGCCATGCCAGGCTCCTTGTTTCCGTGGTGTGGTCCCGCTTGCCGCCTGTTTCAGACTTCCGCCTGGCCGATGGTCGGGCCAAAACGGTCTTCCAGCCTTTTAGACAAGATTCTGGGGCGAACGCACCATTATATCTGACGGAATTTCCCCCGGCTAACTTTAGATCAAGTCAGAAAGCATTTGTTTCCAACAGGACAAAAGTCAGCCGGGAAGGAACAGTTTACGGGCGCTGGCCGCTGCGTGCTGCGGGCTTACCGGCCTCTGGGCCAGGAGTGGGAGCGTTCTGGGCCACGGTGGTGGGTGGCGTATACAGATACTGCTTGGGGTTCTTCATCATGACCGGCATGGCGGCAAACGGCTTGGAGTAGTCATTGGCGGCGTTCCAGAACAGGAACCCGTTGCCTCCGTGCTGTTTTGACGTCCCCACCTGGGCCAGGATGTACTGTGGCGAATAAGTCTTGGTGCGCCAGCGGAAAGCCTGCAGCCAGGGCCGGATCACCACGCCCGATCCGGCGGTAACTTTGCCGAAGCGGTCCATGGAGATGGCGATGAAATGCTCGGGCGCGTCGCCGGGGTGGGCGTAGCCATCCATGCCAAAGAAGTGCGACGGGTAGATCATGGGTGACATCACGTCACAATGTTTGGCCATTTTCACAATGTCCTGGCCGGTGTGGCGCAGGTCAACGTTGCGCTGCCAGGCCATCACGCCGAATACGTCCAGAGAGAGCAGCACGCCCGCGGAATGCAGTTCAGCATAAGCGCGCTCCAGGAAGCTGGCGATGACGTCATCGCGCTGCAATTTCGATTTTGGGTCCTTCTGGAATACGAACTCGGCGTCCGCCTGGTTGCCTTCGGCCGGGAAGCGTACGTAATCAAACTGAATTTCGTCCACGCCGGAGGTGGCGACGTACTTCGCCAGGGCGATGTTGTAGTCCTGCACCTGCTTGTTGGAAGGGTCGGCCCAGACCAGCTTGCCGTTTTCGCGCCAGGGCTGATGCAGACTGCGCGACTGTACCGCCTGCGCGCCGTGGTTCCTGGCGATGTTGTCATCCCGGAACAGCGCCTGGCGGGCGATCACGTGCATGTCCAGCGAATGCAGATAGCGCACGTACTTGGGCAGGTTGGTGATCGGGTAATTCCTGATCTTTCGCGCCAGCGGATGGTCAAAAGCAATGTTGATAGTGCCGTCGCTGTCCTTTATGTCAAAGACAACGGCGTTGCCTCCGGCTTCATGCCAGTGGCGGACAAGCTGAATGCCTTTCGCGCTGCCCGCGGTGCCGCCGGTCAGGTAAATGGCGCGGACTTCACCGTCTTTGGCGAACGGGCGGTTCTTTTCCACGACAGGCTGCGGCTCAATACCGGGGATAAGTACGGTCTCGCCGCGCTTGAATGTGGTCTTGCCATTGTTGGCCTTGGCGATGGCCTCCACGTACTCGGCCACGGTCATGTATTGCGACTCGGTGAGGTGCTGGCGCGCCAGAAACTGCGCGCTGGTCACGGCCTTGGCTTCATGGGCGATGGTGCCCGGCGGCAAAGTCTGGGCCGCGGGCTGCGCCGGCTGTGCGGCCGGATTCGGCGCGGCGTTGCCTTGCGCTGCGGAGTTCTGCGCGGGGTTATTTTGCGCGGCCGATACGTGCGTCTGTGAAAACAGCTCAGTGTGCCGCGTGAAGAAAAAGATGGCAAAAACCAGGACGACAGCCGACAAGGCTGCCGTGGAAACTACTCTGAACTTCTTGGGTACCATGCGGGCTCTTTTCCAGGGTCTGAGGGCATCTTAGCACGGCTGGACGCGTGGAAATCAAAATGGCCGGTGGTGCTTGGACTTAGGTCATAAGGCTCTGTTTCGCGCGTGGCGCGAAACAGAGCCGCCCTTAGCCATTGGCCCTTAGCCTTTAGCCAAAAACGAATTTGCGAAGTGATTTTTGGATTTAAGAAGGCTAATTCGCACGATTCAGAAACTGGCTTGAGGGTGGACTCTTGCCGCTCGCGTTACGATGGACAAGCTAAAGGCCAAAGGCTAATAGCCTCTTTATCCCTTCTTCAACTCCACCAGCACCTGGCGCGCGACTTCCTTCAGGGTTTCAAACACGCCTTTGCCCTGGAAGGCCACGGCTTCGAACACCGGTTCTGTTTTTCGCTGCAGTTCGCGCTTGAGATCGTCCACCGGCAGGGCGGAAGGCAGATCGCGTTTGTTGAGCTGCAGGACGTACGGGATTTTCTTGAAATCGTAGCCGTGCTCTTTCAGGTTTTCCTGGAGATTTTCCAGGGCTTCCAGGTTGGCGTCCAGGCGTTCTTCCTGCGAGTCGGCGACGAATACCACGCCGTCCACGCCGCGCAGGATCAGCTTGCGGCTGGCGTCGTAGAACACCTGTCCAGGAACGGTATAAAGATGGAAGCGGGTGCGGAAGCCGCGCACCGTGCCCAGGTCCAGGGGCAGGAAGTCAAAGAACAGCGTGCGGTCAGTCTCCGTGGCCAGGGAGATCATTTTGCTTTTCTGCTTGTCCGCGGCCTTATCGAAGATGAACTGGAGATTGGTGGTCTTACCGCCCAGACCGGCGCCGTAGTAGACGACCTTGCAGTTAATTTCCCGGGCGGCAAAATTGATGAAACTCAAAGCTCTCCCTCGCATTCGGGACCAACTCCGGCGCAAACCTCGCTGCCGGCGGCGGCCGAACGTCTATGCTTGTGAAAACTGTTTTATATCACAATGGACTAAACACAGATTGTAATCGTACCAGCGGATTCCGGGTAGATAACGTTCTTTTCTCCTGAAAACAAGAAGCTTACTCGTCACGGCGCTTGGTGTCCGGCGGCAAGGGGTAATACCCGGCCTTGGCGACGACCTTCAAGTTGGCGCGGTGCACGCGGACTTCAATCGCGCGATAACCGGTGGCTGCCGTGGCGCGCGTGGTGTAGCCCAGAGTGTACTGGTTGCGGGCCACGTCCGTAATCTTTGCATAAGCCTGTTCGATGGACTGGCGGTCAAACTCCGCGGACATATCGCCTGCGGTGTCGGAGACGTACTTAGGAAGTATGTTTCCGTAGCCGAAGCCGGGCACGCGGATGCGGTTCAGCCGGTCATAGATAGGAATGGCGGCGGTGTCCACGCCCAGAGCATAGACGGCGATGTTATTGGAGAGCAGCACCTTCTTCACTTC
>JBGPLR010000294.1:0-4993 GCA_041486545.1 Terriglobia bacterium | reverse complement strand
GTGCAGGCGATGGACAAAGTCCAGCGTGCGCTGCGTGTACGCCGAGCCTTCCATGTCCACGCGCACGAAGCTGTTGATGCGTACCGCGTGCTGCACCAGGTTGGACGCAATCTCATAGGCCATATTTTCGTCCACGTCCAGGCCCATGTGCGTGAGCTTGAGGCTCACGTTGGCGTCCAGCCCCTGCGCGGACATCTGGTCCAGCATCTGGTGATAAAGCTGCGCGCTGTGGCGGGCCTCGTCGGCGTTGGTGACGTTCTCGCCCAGGTTGTCCACGCTCACGCTGAGGCCCAACTGGTTCATGGCCCGCGTGGCGGCCAGCGCGTCTTCCACCTGCGTGCCGGCCACAAAGCGCCGCGAAAGCCGCTGGCCAATCCACGTCTTTTCCGCGGCGGAACGGATGGACTTGCTCTCAGATAGGGAGATGAAGGCGGCCCTTAACACGAGACTCCTGCACGGCGGGAATTAGTTATTGGAGGCAAACATATTTTTGTAGCACAACTCAATGGGATTGAGCGAACGGCACGGTTTGGTAGTGTCTCTCAGCTTGGATTCGCGCTTGCTGTGGCTCTACGACGTTCAAGCTTTGCAATCATGCTCTACACCCTTGCGAAAAGATCGAGCCACCAAGAAGCGGTCCTTGTTACGCAAGCAGAGATCTACAGGCGCTTCACTATTAATCACTGCTTCTCTGAACTGTCCGTAGTCAGCCCAAAGCGCGTCTGAAAACTCGCGCTGAGGTTGGTATTTGATCTTGAGCTCTTTGCAGACAAGGCGATCATAAACTGTAAATTCGTCGGGATACAGAACGGTTAAGATTGCACTCGCAGTCGGAAGAGCGAACTCCCATTTACACATCAAGAGCTGCAGTCGCTGTTTTTGCTCATGGCTAGCATGTAGTGAGCCTGCGATCTGTTCGACGGCCTCTTGGAAACTGCCAGCCGCAATCCTCTTCAGCCTGTCCCTGTGTCGGTTCTTCGCACGTTCCGCTTTCCAGATAAGGATCATGTAGAAATCTGCGGGTTCGATGACTCCAGTCGCGCGAAAGTCCCGCCCGACCTCTTTGAAAAGATACCGCTCGTCGTCGTAGAACTTGAGATAGTCGGTCATGTCAATAAGATGCTCCTCAGCCGACACATGTGTCTCTCAGTCGCGAATCTACTACCCCACAATCGGGGATCGCCGCAGTTCAGTTCCTCTATCCACCGCGTTCTTCCAGAAACTTCTCCACTTCGATCGCCGCAGCGCAGCCCGATCCGGCCGCGGTAATCGCCTGGCGATAGCGGCGGTCCTGAACGTCGCCGCAAGCGTAGACGCCGGGGACGTTGGTGAAGACGAAGTCGCGTGTCTTGAGGTAGCCTTCCTGGTCCATGTCCAGCTGGCCGCTGAACATTTTGGCATTGGGCACGTGGCCAATGCCCAGGAACATGGCGCTGGTGGGCAAGTCCCAGACTTTGCCGGTCTTCGCGTTGCGCAGCTTCAGCCCCGTGACTTCCTTGGCCTGGACGTCATTGACTTCCTCCACGATGGTGTCCGTCAGGAACTCAATCTTCTCGTGCATGCGGGCGCGGTCCAGCATGATCTTGGACGCGCGGAAATGATCGCGGCGATGGATGACCGTAATTTTTGTCGCAAAGCGCGAGAGGAACAGCGCTTCTTCCATGGCGGAATCGCCGCCGCCGATCACCGTGATGGGCTTGCCTTTGAAGAAGAAGCCGTCACAGGTCGCGCACGACGAAACGCCGTGGCCGATCAGCGCCTGCTCGCTGGGCAGGCCCAGCCATCGTGCCGACGCCCCGCTGGCGATGATCAGCGTGTTTGTTTTCTCGGTTTTGCCCCCGCCAAAATCCAGCGTAAACGGACGCTGCGAGAGGTCGGCCTTCACCAGGTGGCCGGGTCTAAACTCGGCGCCGAAGCGTGCGGCCTGCTTACGCATGTTCTCAATCAGCTCTGGTCCCTGAATGCCTTCCGGAAAGCCGGGAAAATTTTCCACCAGCGTGGTCATTGACAACTGGCCGCCTGGCTCATGGCCTTCAATAACCAGCGGTTTCAAATTAGCGCGGCCGGTGTAGATGGCGGCGGTGAGCCCGGCGCAGCCGGTGCCTAGAATTACAGTATCGCGAACGGAGTTTTCCATACTGTTCTTTGGATTCCTGAACGGTAATTTGGTTTCAGCGGGTCACTTGGAGGCTTTCTTCGGCGCTGCCTTCGCGCCCTGCGGCTTGGCGGCCTCGGCATTGAGCCAGTTGATGTCTGTGCGGAACGCGCTGCGCAAGCCCAGCGCCTTGCGGTAGCGGGCCATCAGGTCCGATGCGTCGCGGAAGAACGGCTCCAGGGCGCTCTGGTCCGCATCCGGGCAACGCGCCAGCACAATGGATTTTTCCCCGTAGCGCTCCAGCCGGATGCGCGTCACCGGAGTGTCTACACCCAGCACGGCCGTCGGCGAAGCGGCGCTCGCGGATACGCGGTCTTCGAATGCGATTTCGTGAAAATCTTTGGCGTCACGGCTGCGCAACACCAGGGTCTCCACCGTGTCTTTCTCGTCCATGCTCATGGAGTATTGCGTGGTCATCAGCGCCGAATCCGGCGTCATATCGCGGCGCAGGCGGACGAACTTGGAGTCCGGCGAATCCTTCATGGTCACGCGCCCGCGGGACACCTCAAAATCGCGGCTAAAGGCCGGCTTGACCGCCGCCTTGGTAAACACGCTTCTGATCTCCGCCAGTTCCTCCGCCGGAGGCTTGCAGACGTTCAGAAGGTTCAGCTTGACCGGCGGCTGCCCTTCCGGAGATTGCGCGGGTTTGGGCGCGGCTTGCTGCGCGGCCGACCACGGGCCCAGCGACATGGCAAAGATTACCGAGAGTGCGGGTTTGAACACGAGGGGCATTCTACAAGAAAGATCGGGTGATCGGGACAAGGGTTGATGTCCCGATCACCCGATCTCCTATTTCAAATACCCCTCCACCCACTGGTTTACTGTTTGATACCAGAGCCGGCTGTTTTGCGGTTTGAGCACCCAGTGGCCTTCGTCAGGGAAGTAGAGCATTTTGGACGGCACGTTGAGCCGCTGCAACGTGGTGAAGAGCTGGAAGCCCTCAGAAACGTCCAGGCGATAGTCGAGTTGCCCGTGGACCACCAGTGTGGGCGTCTTGAAGTTTTTCGCGTAGACGTGCGGCGACCACTTGCGGTATTCCTCGCGGTTGTCCCACAGTTTGCCTTTGAATTCCCACTCCGGGAACCACAGCTCTTCCGTGCTGCCGTACGCGGATTCAGTATTGAACATGCCGTCATGGGAGACCAGGCACTTGAACCGCGTCGTGTGGCCCAGGATCCAGTTGATCATGTAGCCGCCGTAGCTGGCGCCCAGGGCGCACTCGCGGTTTTTGTCAATGTACGGGAAAGTTTTCTCCGCGTAGTCCAGGCCGTTCATCAGGTCCACGTAAGGCTTGCCGCCCCAGTCGCCGTTGATTTCATCAATAAACTTCTGGCCGTACCCGGTGGAACCGCGTGGGTTGATCATGATGACCACGTAGCCGCTGGCGGCGAATAGCTGGGCGTTCCATCGGAACGTCCATTCGTCGCCCCAGGCGCCCTGCGGTCCGCCGTGGATCAGAAATTTTACGGGATACTTATTTTCGGCGTCGAAGTTGGGTGGCTTCACCAGGAATCCCTGGACCTTGGCGCCGCCGGCGCCCGTAAACCAGAACGATTCAGCCGGCTGCATCATGACCTGCCCCAGCACCGCGTCATTGACGTGGGTAAGCTGCTTCGCGTCTTTTTCGCCGATGTTGAGCTTGTAGATGTCATTCGGGGCGCGGATGGACATACGGGAGAAGACCAAGGCCTTGCCGTCGGGCGTGAATTGCAGATCGTCGTTGGCGCCGCGCGCGATCTCAACAACGTCATACCAGGCAGTGGACGGTGTTTGCTTTGGGAAGACGTAGGCTTTGTCGTTGCTTGGCGGATGAGAATTTGCGTTCACGCGATAGATCGGTATCTCACCCTTGTCTTCAGAAGTGAAATAGACGTACTTTGAGTCGGGTGACCACGCAATGTTTTCCACCCAGCGGTCCACGTCCTTGGTGACGCTAGCGCTTTGATCGCCCTTGCGGTCGTAAAGAAAAAGCCGGAAGCGGTCACTCTCATATCCTGCGCGTCCTTGCATGCGCCACGCCAGCCATTTTCCGTCCGGCGAATACAGCGGAGTAGAGTCGCCGCCCGGGCTGGTGCTCAACTTCTTCGGTTCGCCGCCGGTGATGGGGACAACAAAGATGTCATTGTTGGTGCTGGCAGCTTCTACTTCATCGTAGTTGCTGGTAAAAGCCACCTCCTGCCCATCGGGCGAGATGGCGTAGTTGTCCTGCCCGCCCAGGCTGAAAGGAGGAACGTCATGTTCCCCGCGCGTAAGGTCTTTGGCGGTCCCGCCTTCGCTGGGCACCACAAACAAGTGTGACCGCTTGAAGCTGGTGTAGTGGTTCCAGTGGCGGTACAGCAGCTTGGTAAAGACCATACCCTTGGCTTTGGAATTGGCGCGTGCTTCGTCGCCGGACTTGTTGCAGGTATCGTCACCGCAGCCGGGATAGACTTCCGAAGTAAAAACAATATGCTTGCCGTCGGGCGACCAGATGGCCCCATCAGCTTCCGTGGAAATATTGGTGATCTGCTTGGCTGCGGACGCAGGGCGGCCCTCTTCCGCGTTGAAATCGATGGTATACACCTGCTGGCTGCCGCCGTGAGAGCTGACAAAGAGAAACTTCTTGCCGTCCGGCGACCAGCGGGGGCCGGACTCGCCGGCGGGGTCAAACGTGATCTGGCGTTCCGGGCCGCCGGCCACAGGAACCAGCCAAATGTGCGAGTTCCGCGTGTTGGAGGCCAGTTCCACGGTGACCGCGGTGTACAGCACCCACTGGCCGTTGGGCGAGACCACCGGGCCGCCGATGCGCTTGAGCGCCATCATGTCCTCAAAGGTAAAGGGCCGCTTGGAAGCGGGCTG
>JBGPLR010000293.1:0-4999 GCA_041486545.1 Terriglobia bacterium | reverse complement strand
GTGGCGGGTCCGGCAATGGCCCCACCGATGATTCCCACCACGTCCTGGCTGCTGGCTCCATCCAAGCGGTCCAGAATGTTGTTGACCGGGTCGGCGACGTAAAGTTGATTGTTGGTGGCGTCCAGAAACAACGCGCCTATCGTAACTCCCATGTTGATGTTGCGCACCGGCGGAGCATTGCCGTTGATGGTGGACGCCCCGGCAAACACCAGGATATGCGTGCCGCTGGCCACGTACAGCAGGTTGTTGGCTGGGTCCAGCGCGATGTCCGTTGGCGCAGCCAGCAGCGTGGCCGCCCCGGCGATGGTCCGGTTGGGCCCTACGTTGCCGTTGAGCGCGGACACGTTTTCAAAAACCAGGATTGCATTGTTGCCCTGGTTAGCCACATACAATCGGTTGGCGGCTGTGTCCAGCAGGATGCGACGCGGTGAAGAGAGCCCGGTGAGCGCTCCGGAGATCGTGGCGGTCGGTCCCACATTGCCGTTGGATGTGAAAGCGTTGGCAAAGCGCAGGAGCGCCGTGGGTGTGGCCACGTAGAGCTGGCCGCCGCCTCCTCCGCCGCCGCTGGAAACGGTGTTTACCGCCGGAGAACCACAGCCGGCCACCACAAGAGACGTTCCCAACAGGATCGCGAACCACCGCTTGGCCATGGACGTCACCTCAATTTTCCAACGAACTCTTGCTCTCCAGCTATCATGATAAACAAAATGCCTAATGCTCTTCGACTATATCTGGCTACGACCAATCCTGGTAAACTGCGCGAATTCGCTGAAGCCGCTCAGAGCCTGGGCTTGTCGCTGGCCATGTTGCCCGGCCTGGAGACGCTTCCTCCGGCTGTTGAAGACGGCGCCACCTTCGCCGACAACGCCCGCATCAAAGCCGAATATTACAGCCGCTTTGCTCCCGGCGCTCTGCTGCTGGCGGAAGATTCCGGCCTGTCCGTGGACGAGCTGGACGGCGCGCCCGGCGTCTATTCCGCCCGCTACGCGGCCATCGTCCGCAGCGGCGCTGCAACCCATGAGAATTCCAGCGACCAGGAGAACAATCGCGCTCTCATCACCCAACTAGAACGCTTGCCCGCCGGCAAACATGCGGGGAAATACGTCTGTGTGATCGCCCTGGCCCGCAACGGCCAGACTCTGGCCACCTTTTGCGGAGAAGCCCACGGTGAGTTGCTGGCCCAACCACGCGGTACAGGCGGCTTTGGCTACGATCCTCTGTTCTACTTCCCTGCGCTGGGCAAGACGTTTGCCGAGCTAAGCCTGGAAGAAAAGCGAGGGCACAGCCATCGCGGCCAGGCGATCCGCCAGTTTCTGGAGGCGCTCCCAAAAATCATAGCTTCCCTATGATTTTCATTGCCTTACTCTGCAAATCAAAGTAGATTCATCACTTCCTAGCCGTGAAGCGCTCCACTGAACCGACCTCGAAGACCGTGAATGGCCCGTCCGGCAAGCACCAGCGCATCCTGGACGCGGCCATTGAAGTCATTGCCGAACACGGTTTCTTCCATTCCCGGGTGTCGGAAATCGCCGACCGCGCCGGCGTGGCCGACGGCACCATCTATCTTTACTTCAAGAACAAAGACGAACTCCTGATGGCGGCCATTGATTCGGCCTTCCACCGCTTCATCCGCCGCGCCAAAACGGCCCTGGACCAGCTCAGCGATCCGCGGGAAAAGCTGCGCCGCATGGCCTTCCTGCACCTGGAAGGACTGGGCGCCAACCGCAATCTGGCCATCGTGTTCCAGACTGAACTAAGGCATAGCGCCAAGTTTCTGGGCGAGTTTTCCCACAATCTGATGGTCGAGTACTTTGACCTGATCAAAGACGTGCTGCGCGAAGGCCAGACTGCAGGTGTCTTCCGTGCCGAGATGTCCGTAACCATTGCCGCGCATTGCTTCTTTGGCGCGGTGGATGAGATAGTTACAACGTGGATCCTTTCTGACCGCGATCGTGATCGCGATCATCAGCTTTCCAGCCTGGCGGACTCGGTGGTCGCCATCGTTCTAAAGGGTGTGGAAACAGCGACATAGCTTTGAGAGCGCGAGATTTATGGAAACCAGGACTCTAGCCGATATCTTTCTCGCCTCTGTGGCGCGCAACCTGCAACGCCACGTGATGGTCAAGCGCGGCGCGGAGTGGCAAGTCATTTCCTCCTGGCAGCTGTACGGGTACGTAGCCACCATGGCCCGCACTCTCCGGCAATGGGGTCTGGACAAAGGCGACCGCGTCGCCATCCTCAGCGAGAACCGGCCGGAATGGATGATCGTGGACTTTGCCTGCGTGTGCTGCGGCATTGCCGACGTGCCGATCTATTCCACGCTGACCGCCGAACAAACGCTTTACCTCTTGCAGAACTCCGGCGCGCGCGTGGTCTGCGTTTCCACGATGGAACAGTTCAGGAAAGTGCAGTCCATCCAGGCGCAGACCAAAGTGGAAAAGATCGTGATGTTTGACGACATCGCGGAAGTCAACGTGGTCCCCATCTGGAACCTGCTGCGCGGATCGTCCACCAACCGCGATGCCGACTTTGACGCTCGCGCCAAGAGCATTCAGCCGGACGATCTGGCCACGCTGATTTATACCTCGGGCACAACCGGCGTCTCCAAGGGCGTGATGCTGACGCACGGCAACTTGACTTGCAACGCCGAGATGGCCAGCCACCACGCCGAATGGATTGTGGGCGACGTCTATCTGTCCTTCCTGCCGCTTTCGCACGTGACCGCGCGCCATCTGGATTACGTTTGCTATCTCAACGGAGTGGTCATCGCTTACTGTCCGTTCTTTGACCAGTTGCCGCAGATGTTCCAGGAAGTGAAGCCGAGCATCGTAGTCGCCGTGCCGCGCGTGTACGAAAAAGCGCGCCAGGAGTTTGAGCGCCATGCCACACGGGGCATCAAGAAGAAGATCCTGGAGTGGGCGCTGCGCGTGGGCGAAAAACACAAGCCGGAGATCGAGCGCGGTGAAAAGCCCGCCAGCCTGGCCTGGAAACTGGCCGACCGCCTGGTGTACGCCAAGCTGAGCCGCGGTTTTGGCGGCAACGGCCGCGCCTATTTCTCCGGCGGTGCGCCGCTGGGCTATGACATGTCAGACTGGTACTGCAAAATGGGCATCCCCATTTTTGAAGGCTACGGTCTGACGGAAACTTCTCCGGTGATCTCCGTCAACCGGGTAGGCGCGTTCAAGATCGGCTCGGTGGGCAAGATCCATGACGGCCTGCAGGTCGAGCTGGCCGAAGATGGGGAAATCCTGGTGAAAGGCCCCACCGTCTTCAAAGGCTACTGGAACATGCCGGAGGAAACGCGCAACTCGTTCACGGCTGACGGCTGGTTCAAGACCGGCGACATCGGCGCGCTGGACGCCGACGGCTTCCTCAGCGTGACCGACCGCAAGAAAGACCTGCTGAAGACCTCCGGGGGCAAGTTCATCGCCCCGCAGCCGATTGAGAATGCCTTGAAGTCCAACGTCCTGGTGGCCCAGGCCGCGCTGATCGGCGACAAGCGCAAGTACGCGTCCGTCATCATCTCGCCGCACTTCCCCGTGCTGGAAGATTGGGCGCGCGCCAACGGCGTGACATTCCAAAACCACGGAGACCTGGTCAACTCGCCCAAAGTCCGCGACCTGTATCGCGGGATCATTGAAGACCTGAACAAGAAGCTGGCGCAATACGAGACCATCAAGAAGATACTCGTCGTCCCCGACGAGTTCACCGTGGCCGGCGGCGAAATCACTCCCACGCTGAAGCTCAAGCGCCGCATTATCGAAACCAAATACAAACAGCAGATTGAAGAGCTGTATCAGGAACCGCACCCGGTGGAGACCGCACCGGTAGGGTGAGGCTTCCAGCCCGATTCAGACTTAGCACACTCCTGCAGTGATCTCGCCGACAAACACTTCTTCGCCGCGCGCACATTCATTACAATATGTCTATGACTCTGGACCCTCTCATTATCGCCGGCCGGCAGTTTCGCTCCCGTTTGATCGTAGGTACCGGCAAGTACAAATCAGGCCAGGAAACCGCGCGGGCCATTGAAGCCAGCGGCGCGGAGATGGTCACCGTGGCCGTGCGCCGCGTGAACCTGGACCGCAGCAAGGAATCGCTGTTGGACTTTATTGATCCTAAGAAATATTTTCTGCTGCCCAACACCGCCGGCTGTTACACCGCCGACGAAGCCGTGCGCACGGCGCGCCTGGCGCGCGAGGTGGGCTTGTCTGATTGGGTGAAGGTGGAAGTCATCGGCGACCAGAAGACGCTGTACCCGGACGTGCAAGCGACGATCGAAGCGACCAAGATATTGGTGAAAGACGGCTTCACCGTGCTTCCCTACACCTCAGACGATCCGGTGGTCGCGCAGCGGCTGCTGGACGCCGGCTCCAGCGCGATCATGCCTCTGGGCGCGCCCATCGGCAGCGGCATGGGAATCCAGAACGCCGCCAACATCCAGATTTTGCGCGAACTGGTCACCGGCGTGCCGCTGATCGTGGACGCCGGCGTGGGAACGGCTTCTGACGCCGCCATCGCCATGGAACTGGGCGCTGACGCCGTGTTGATGAACTCCGGCATCGCCCACGCGGAAGATCCGGTGCTGATGGCTGAAGCCATGAAGAATGCGGTCATCGCCGGACGCATGGCGTACCAGGCCGGCAGGATGCCGCGGAAACTTTACGCCACCGCCAGTTCCCCGCTGCAAGGCGTGGTGCGATAGGTAAAGTGCGAGAAGATATTCGGCTTCAGCCCCTGCAAAATCCAAAATAAAAAAGGGCGGCTTCCGCAGCCGCCCCTTGCAATCTTGAACCAAAGGAAATTCTGCGCCGGTTAGCCCTTCTTTTCGGCCTTGGGTTTGGGTTCCTTGATCATGGATACTTTGTCCACGTGGATGCTGTCTCCGTTCACGTGGCCGGTGATGGTTACGTGATGGCCTTCATGGCCTTTGATGGCGTCCTGATTGTCAATGGCCAGGACTTTGTGGTCTGAGTCCGTGACCAACACGGCCTTCTCG